>JAFADH010000206.1 GCA_023424995.1 Bacillota bacterium
GTATAAGCCATACCGCCGCCGATAATCAGGGTATCCACCTTGTCAAGAAGATTCTCAATAACGGAAATCTTGCTGGATACCTTGGAGCCGCCAAGAATCGCTACGAAAGGTCTTTTGGGATTATTCACCGCATTGCCGAGGAATTCGATCTCCTTTTGCATTAAGTATCCTACAACGGAGGTTTCCACATACTGGGTAACACCAACGTTGGAGCAATGAGCCCTATGTGCGGTACCGAAGGCATCATCAACGAACACATCACAAAGGGAAGCCAGTTCCTTACTGAAAGCCTCTCCGTTCTTAGTTTCTTCTACTCTGTAACGGGTATTCTCAAGAAGTATTACATCGCCGTCCTTCATGGCAGCTACCGCAGCCTTCGCATTCTCACCGACCACGATGTCATCCTTGGCGAATTTTACCTCCTGCCCTAATAATTCAGCCAGTCTGACAGCTACTGGTGCTAAGGATAACTCCGGCTTCGGCTCACCCTTGGGCTTGCCCAAATGGGAGCAGAGGATTACCTTGCCGCCGTCACTGATCAATTTCTTAATTGTAGGAAGAGCGGCTACCAGACGAACCTCATCGGTAATCCTTCCCTCCTGCAGGGGAACGTTAAAATCACATCTTACCAATACTCTTTTACCTTTTACATTGATATCATCAACTGATTTCTTGTTTAACATATTCAATCTCCTTTCAGATTTCATGCATCACAGATTTCGTAGTATTACAGATTTCAATATTACAGTTTTCGTAGATTACAAATTTCATATATTATAGATTTCATATATTACAGTTTTCATATAATTACAGATTTCATATATTGTAGATTTCATATATTACAGTTTTCGTAGATTATAGATTTCATATATTACAGTTTTCATATATTACAGTTTTCACATAATTACAGCTTTCATATATTACAGTTTTCACATAATTACAACTTTCATAATTTGCAGACGCAAGCCCGTATAATACCTGCATATCTTGAAAACTCCGCATATCTTTGCTGTACGATAAAGGGTCCGGCCCTGAACGACCGGACCCATGATGGATCAATTACTATTAAGTTTGCCTGAGGGAACTGATTAAGCTAACTCAGCGAAGTATTTAATTGTTCTTACCATCTGGCTTGTGTAGGAATTCTCATTGTCATACCAGGATACTACCTTAACTAAGGTCTTGCCGTTCTCAAGATCGGTAATCTTGGTCTGTGTTCCGTCGAATAAGGAACCATAAGTAATACCGATAACATCGGAGGATACGATCTCATCCTCAGTATAGCCGAAGGAAGCGGAAGAAGCTGCCTTCATGGCTGCATTCACTTCAGCTGCAGTTACCTTGCCGTTCACAACTGCTACCAGTTCGGTTGTGGAGCCTGTGGGAACAGGTACTCTCTGTGCCGCGCCGTCTAATTTTCCGCTTAACTCGGGAATAACAAGACCGATTGCCTTAGCAGCTCCGGTGGAGTTGGGAACGATATTCACAGCTGCCGCACGGGCTCTTCTTAAGTCGCCGTTTCTGTGAGGACCGTCAAGGGTCATCTGATCGCCTGTGTAAGCATGGATGGTCGTCATAAAGCCTTTTTCGATAGGAGCCAGCTTATTTAATGTATCTGCCATAGGAGCCAGGCAGTTGGTTGTACAGGAAGCTGCGGAGATGATGGTATCGGAAGCCTTTAAAACCTTCTCATTAACACTGAATACAACAGTAGGAAGATCATTGCCTGCCGGAGCAGAGATAACAACCTTCTTAGCGCCTGCATCAATATGTGCCTGTGATTTTGCTTTAGAAGCGAAGAAACCGGTACACTCAAGAACTACATCTACGCCGATCTTGCCCCAGGGTAAGTCAGCGGGATTCTTCTCAGCGTAAATCTGGATCTCATGTCCGTCAACTACGATGGAGCTTTCCTTTGCTACTACGGTATCTGCCTTAGCATATCTTCCCTGAGCAGAATCGTATTTTAATAAATGTGCCAACATCTTAGCATCTGTTAAATCATTGATCGCTACAACTTCATAGCCTTCTGCTCCGAACATCTGTCTAAATGCAAGACGGCCGATACGTCCAAAACCATTAATTGCTACTTTTACTGCCATGATTAATTCCTCCTAAATGTTTAAATTTATAATTTACTGTCCGAAGACAGTAATTAATCTTACTGGTTCACATTGACAAAATTTTCTCAATGCAGATTTATTTTACCTAATTTACAAAAAAATATCAAGGCTTTCTTTATTTATTTCATTAATATTATGATAATGTTTATTTTTTAAAGTGAAACAAATTGTTTTTTGTGCACTATTGAATTACTGTATTTGTAATATATACCGGCTTCCGGCATATATTATGATTATGGATCTGCTTAAAAAAGAACAGCACTGGCTGCTGTTCTTTTTTATTATCCATATATCCCATTCACATGGAATTGATTGTTTAAATTTATGACCTTAATTTGTATTCTAAACGGATTTTATCGGCAATTAAGGCAACAAATTCGGAATTCGTGGGCTTTCCTTTCCCGTTACTTACGGTATATCCGAATAACTCATCAATCGTATCCATCTTCCCTCTGCTCCATGCTACCTCGATGGCATGGCGGATTGCCCGTTCAACCCTGCTGGGGGTTGTCTTGTGGCGCTTTGCGATGGAAGGATAAAGGAGCTTTGTTATGGAATTGAGCATCTCCGCATCGTTCACCGACATCATGATCGCATCGCGTAAGTACTGGTAGCCTTTAATATGTGCCGGAACACCAATCTCATGGATAATATTCGTTACATCCGATTCCAGATTTCTTTCCATATAAGTATTCTTATTCTCATATGCACTTACTCTGTGATTATCGATGAGTTTACTGTGATAGTCTCCCTTAATCTGTTTAATTCTGGACAAAATCACATTATTATCAAAGGGCTTCATGATATAATAATTTGCACCGAGTTCAAATGCGTTCTCGGTAACGCCTTCCTGTCCAATGGCAGTGATTACGATAAAAGAAGGGCTTTTCTTAAATTCGGAATCTCTTCTTACCTTCTCCATTACTCCAAGCCCGTCCAATTTCGGCATAATCAGATCCAGGAGTACAACATCCGGTTTTTTCTCCTTAATCATGTCCAATGCGTCAATTCCATTCTCTGACTTACCAACCACTTCGATATCTGCATCCTCTTTTAATATGTCTTCCAGCAGATTCACCATTCTTTCATTGTCATCAACAATTGCTACATTAATTTTACTCATTTACTTTTCCAACCTCCATACATATTTTTGTTGCTCAGCACTGATTGTTGTTACCATTATCCCTTTGTATTTTTTACATTCATATACAGGTTGTTTGTTACAGCATTTTTCACGATTTGTGAGTTTTTAATGTAATACTTCTGAAATCATGTTGTTTTACGTTTCCATTATACATCCTGGAAAATTTTGCGTCAACAAGTATCAGGATAGCAAATTTACCAAAAAACTGGGAACATAATGTGACAATTTTTACAAATGTTTTACATATAGCAACATGAATCTTCAAAAATTAACATTTCCAACTGCTTTCCAACCTTTGTAAATATTTACCATATATGAATTATATCCATAATAATCCAATCAATCAAACGTTTCTTTTCGCACCATTCGACATTGAAAAAATGAATTTTATGAGAGAAAAAGGGTTCAATACAACATTTTGTATGAATGGAAAATATTTACACATAACTTGCTGTAACTTTCTATTTTTTCGAAAATATTGATGGGGGTTTTCGTCGACGATTTATTATAACAAAACATTTCCTTATTCTAAATTATTTACCATGTTTTCAATGAAAGTACCGTAACCTTTCGTTGAATCCTGTATAAATACATGCGTAACCGCACCTATTATCTTATTATTTTGGATAATCGGGCTTCCGCTCATCCCCTGTACGATTCCGCCCGTCAGGTTTAAAAGCCTCGGATCCGTGATCCGGAGTACGATCCCCTTGCTGTGATTACTGTTGCTGATATCAAAGCTTTCAATCTCAATCTCATAGTCCGTTACTTTATCTTCTATGGTGCACCGGATGGTAGCCTTTCCTTTTTTCACTTCCTGCTTCAGCCCGATTTCCATAGGCTCCGCATCAGTAATTACAGTGTAGCTGGAATTAATTTTACCATAGATACCTTGAAAGGTGTTATGCGTAATTTTACCCAGCCGGTATCTGTCACTTTGCCGTATCATACCGATTAATTCACCGGGTTCGCCTTCCTTTCCCTTAATAATAGACATAATCTCGGCGGAATAGATAGAACCTGCCTTCACGTCCATCAGGAGATTCGTGTCAATATCGGTGATCCCATGGCCAAGCGCTCCGAATTGTCCGTCGGGTGAGATAAACGTCAGTGTACCGATACCCTGTGTGTTATCCCTGATCCAGGCACCGATTTTATAACTTCCGCTGGAGGTCTTTACCGGGCTTATCTGTACCGTGATCTGTTCACTGTCTCTTCTTATTAACAGATTCACCGGTTTTCCGTTACTTTTTTGAATCTCATCAATCAGTTCACTTTTTTTATTTAATACTTTTCCGTTAATTTTTAAAATGTAGTCACCGGATTTCAGCTTGCTTGCAATGGGTTCATAATTAAGTCCGTCCTGACCCGTGATCCGTCCGCTTCCAAGCACAAGAATTCCATCGGTTTCCACATAGATTCCGATGGGTGTCCCGCATGGAATCAATTCCGAAGTATCGATGACATCCAGGGAGATGTTCTTAAAATCAAACAAGCCAAAAAGCTTCAGGCTTATATTATATCTGCCCGTCTGTGAGGATTGCAGTGTAAACGGCTGATTCAGATCAATATTGATCTGATTCGCAGGTACTCTCAGATCATCTGCGCTGATGACCCCCACATTGTCCGTCTCAATATTTGCCTTAACCGGCATATTAAAATCAAAGGTCTCCTGCGTGCCCACCAATATCTTAATTTCATTGGGAATATGTTTTTCTATATAATAATAGAGATAACCTGTGATACAGATCATATTTATGATAAACAGATAAACCAGTAACCTTCTGTAACGCCTCTTACCTTGACTTCTCTTATTCCTCATCCTTTCACCTCATACCGTCAAAAATCAAAAATCGAGTCTAAATTGTGTTAATAACATAACTATCCGGTATCATTACTTCCCTTAATTGATAGCATCTGACATAATAAAATTAAAAAGGATATACAGCACCATTGTATACCACAATAGTATTGTATATCCTTACTCTTAGTATTCGTTATTTTCAATTTTTAAAGCTTGTATTTTTTAGTAGTATCCGCCAATTGTTTCATCTCTTTTGCATTCTCTTTCACACGGTCCGTGATCTGCGCACCGCCCAGAATACGCGACAATTCTTCGATGGCTTCTTCTTCGTCCAGTTCCCTGATCACAGTCTGCGTCGAAATTCCATCCGTTTCCTTCTCTATCACATAATGGGAATCAGCCATAGCAGCAATCTGTGCCAGATGGGTAATACAGATGATCTGATGGTTTTTCGCAATTACGGAAAGCTGTTCGGAGACCTTCTGAGCTGTTCTTCCGCTGATGCCCACATCAATTTCATCAAAAATCAGAGTTTCAATTTCATCCTTATCTGCCAATACGGATTTGATCCCCAGCATGATTCTTGACAGCTCGCCGCCGGAAGCCACCCTGGATAACGGTTTTAACTTTTCTCCCGGATTCGTGGATATAATGAACTCCGCATCATCATAACCATTCGCCGTATAGTGATCCATCCGTTCAAAAATCATCTCAAATTTTACATCTAAAAAATTCAGCGCAACCAAAGCATCCCGTATCTTTATGGTAAGCTCCTTCGCTTTCTTCTGCCGGATCAGGGACAGCTTCTCCGACAGCTCCTTCAGCCTTGATTCTGCCAGCGCCAGCGCCTTACCCAGCTTGTCCATGTATATATCAAAATCACGGTATTTATCTAATTTTTCTTCGCATTCCTGACAATGCCGGATTACCTGCTCCAGGGTGTTCCCATATTTTGATTTCAGATGATTCACAAGATCAAGCCGTTTGGTAACCTCATTAAGCTCTTCCTCAGGATTATCCGTATCCGACAGATATTGCGAGATATCCCGGTTAAGATCGTTCATCAGCGCATCGATGTCCGAAAGCTGGTTAAGGAAGCCGCTGATCGTTCCGTCATATTCTGCAAGCTTCATCAATAACCTGAGTGCTCTTCCGATGGAATCTCCGGCTGACGACGGCTCATAGCTTGTAAGCCGGTAGACATTCTGCAGTCCTTCCGAGATAGTATTGGCATTGGAAAGCTTCTTATACCGGATCGCAAGCTCTTCATCCTCTCCGGCAGTTAAATCAGCGTTCTTTATTTCATTTATCTCATACTCTAAGAATGAAATCTCACGAAGCCGCTTCTCATCATCCATGCCGGATTGCTCATACTCAATTTTAATTCCGGTATATTCCTTATAGCTTTGCTCCAATTCCTGCTTTAAACCGGCGATCTCATCCCTGGCGAACCGGTCCACGATCTCCATATGCTTTGTTTTATGTAAAAGAGATTGATGCTCATGCTGTCCGTGAATGTCAATCAACAATGCCGCGACCTCGGTAAGTGCCGAAGCAGTCACGTTCTCACCGTTAATTTTGCATACGCTCCTGCCCATCATAATCTTTCTGGAGATGATGATCTGGTCGCCTTCCACGGGAATATCCAGTCTTCTCATAGCGGCATACACGGTCTCATCCTTCGTCTCGAAAACCAATTCCACCAGTGCATAGTCCGCACCGCTTCGAACGATATCCTTATTCATCTTGGCACCCAGCGCAGCATTCACCGAACCGATAATAATGGATTTACCTGCACCGGTTTCACCGGACATAATATTAAGATGATCCTTAAAATATACTTCAACTTCATTAATAATGGCAAAATTCTTGACATGCAGGCTGACTAACAACGAATCTACCTCTTTTCTGTAAAATAATATATATAATTCAAATACGGCTGCAAACGGACCGCCTTCGCCATCTGTATATATGTGCATATGTTCATTATACTGCATTACGGATGACACTCGGATCATATTTCAAAATAATCGGATTTCTACCGTGGATTGTATCATAAGGAATCATTATAATCAATCAAATCCTGTAATTCTTGTAGGAACCTACAAAAATACGATGACACTTTCAACGATATGCACGAATAAACAGATTGGCTTTGCATATATGTTCCTGATCCGGTTATTATGTGTCAGAAAACCGGTGGTACATATCACACCACCGGTCATTCTGATCATTCATTCTGCCATCTTTTCTTCTGTCATCTGCTACTTTATTATACCCGTCATATCCGTTATTATATCCATTATATCCGTTTCTGCGGTTATCACGATATCTTGGTTACCTTCAGCTTGCAGGTAAGCTTTCTTCCGTTAACGATTGCAGTTATATTCGCAGTACCGACCGCCCGTGAGCTGACATAACCGTTGGAGATAACTGCAATGCTGGGATTATCGATGCTCCATTTTACCGCAGCAGTCGCACCTTCCACC
>JAFADH010000240.1 GCA_023424995.1 Bacillota bacterium
TTTGGTACGGTTGATATCTTTGAAGGCAAGCTGTATTTCCAGACCGGTAAGGTCAAGAACGTATCGAAGCAGCTTAATGAAAACCCCAAGATCGAAATCAGTGCCGTAGACGGCAGTACATGGATCCGTGTGGAAGCAACAGCAGTAGAAGATGACAGGATAGAGCCGAAGCAGCATATGCTGGATGCATATCCGTCATTAAAAGGAAGATATTCTGCTGCCGACAGCAATACACAGGTCTTTTATCTTAAAGATGTGACTGCTACATTTTCAGCCTTCGGCGAGGAACCGAAGGTTGTTAAATTCTAATTAAAAAAGACAATTTGATAAATGCTGATATTTTATGGGAAGCCGGCTGTATTGCAGCTGGCTTCTTTTCATATCAGTGATAATATGTTACCATATTATAGGAACTGCTTTTGAAACATAGTTTATAATGATGAATCGGCTATACAACGAGAAAATCGTATATTTATAAGCTGCGTTGAATTATGGTATTATTGCTTTAACCGGGGTGAAATAGATGAAAGTATCCATACACAAGAAAGAGCAAATGGATAAAGTTCTTCAGTATATTGAAAATAATCTATATTGTGACTGGAATACAAACCTGCTGACGAACCGCAGCTATGTTTCCCGAACCCAATTATATCGTGATTTCTATAGTATTACCGGGCATTCGGTGAAGGAATATATCCGTAAGAGAAGGCTTTCCAATGCATTGGCCCTCATAAAATCGTCGGATTTCTCCCTGTCTGAAATCGCCTGCGGCTGCGGTTATTCATCACAGCAGGCATTCTGCCGTACCGTTAAGGACGCCTGTCATATGACGCCTACGGAATATAAGATCCGGGACGAGTACTATATCTTTCCTCCGTTCAATGGAAATGTTGTAAACCAGATCACTATATCCACAGAAACGATACCCAGGACTCTTTGCATGAAATATTATCAGTCTTGCTTAAAAGAAATTGAAAATAATGCAATTGACCATCTGCTATCCCTGGTACCACAGTTTAAAGGGCGTGTATTCGGTATCAATGGCCGGCAGGACGGTACAAAATACTGCTATGAGCTGTATCTATCCGATACCGATGATATACTGGAGCCGTTAAAGACAGGAAGCTTTGTCCTCTCTCATGTGAAAGCCTCCTTCACCGCAGCATTTGCTTCCACCATCGTTAGAAACAGTGAAGCTTTAATAAATTCAGCATGGAATTACCTGTATACCGATTGGCTATGCCATAGCATGTATGAGTATACCAGGGAGCATTACTTTGAAGAGTATCTGATAAAGAACGGCAGACCCCATAAGCTCAGGCTGTTCCTTCCCATTCAAAAGCATAACGAGTATATGAAAATAACACTGGAACAAATTCAGCCGATGCAGTTTATAGTATCCAGGGCAAAGGGCGTTAATGCCGAACAGATAGCAGCAAAAAAGGTGATAGGTTATTTAGCGGAGCAGTACCCTTATGTGATAAAATCCTCAAAGGAGTTTTACCTGCAAAGTGACAGGAATACCTGTACCTGCGGCGTTAAATTGAATTCCGGGCTTCGGATTTCAGAAGAGGAGAATATACATACTATTTGCCATGAGGAAGGATGGTATGCCGTCTTATACAGCGGTGTGTTGGGAGACTATTTCAATTATCGCGAACTGCTTTTATCCTGGCTCCGTGATAATGGAATCACAGTAAATGAGGATATGGCATATGCCGTTTATGATGTGACAGACAGCTATGACAATCCCAGAATGAAATTATATTGTAAAGTAGATCCAATATAAAAATTGGTACAAAATGATAATACATTTGCAACCGGTTCAAGTATAATAATCACTGTATTATTTTATTTATAATTGCGAAGGGAGTAAATGATTATGAGTGATGCAGCAAAGGACAAAAAGCAGTCAGTCCATGAAAGTTATCATCCGGACAGGCCGTCCATTCTTTATTATGCCGAAGAATACCAGAAGGAAGTTATAAAAGAGATAATCACATACCGTGGTGCTGTACTTGAGGTGGTCGAAAGACCGGAAGCCGTCTTCTGCGGCAAAATAGCCTATGCACAGAACCTGACGGATGAACCTGATATCGGAACGCTTCACAAGGATTATCAGAAGCTTGTTCCCATACCCAAAAATGAACCGGTCGCACCTGAATGGACTGCAGCCATCAGCATCGACTATTGGCGGGGAGGAATTGTTCCCAGGGGAATGATGTTTGGACAAGAAGTAGCCGCAGAGAAGCAACCCGAAGTTTATGACATATATAAAATGCCAAAATCCCTTTACATGCGTGTATTCCATGACGCTGATGCTGCAAAAGCCTTGGATAAGGATCAATGTGATATATGGGAATTATATGGGCTAATGAAAGATATTGTTATGCCTCTGTACGGTTATCGGTTTAATGAAAACGGTGCACAGGAATTTGAGTATTATAACTGGACAAAATACAGCAGTGGTTTTGCATATGTACCTGTTATTAAAGGGTAGGAGTGTGAATTATGAAGAATATATCAAAGAAATTATATCCAAGATATGTGGTTTAAAAATGATCCTTTAATGCAGTCCGCGAACACGATCGTATTTAATCCTTTCTTTTGTTTAACAGTGGGAGGTTTAATTACGCCTTTGTGCAATAACTCATTAATGACCGTAATTCTTTTTAACACAGATTGAGAGAGGAAACCGCTCCAATATCCATGAAGAGAATGGCAAACAAAAAGCTGCCGGATACTGTTCAGAAAAAGTATCCGGTGTTCTTTATTTTCAAGCAGTAATTAAGCATTTTTATATGCAAGTTTGATTTAATCTGTTATAATGTCCCTGAAATACGGAATGAAATCGATTGAGATTAGGCCTTTTTACTTCAGAAGTATTTTCAGCTTCTAAAAAGTAAGTTTCGCTGGTTTCGAAGCATAGAACATACGATTATACTGATTATTTGTTGGTTTATAACCATTAGGAGGCTATAGTTATGGGTGTAATAATCGGATTATCCGTTGTTATGGGGCTGTTTTTTGGATTAGCCACATTTATTATCATTGTGCTCATTGATGGTATTACGTTGGCTGTCCCCATGGGAATTGGCGCGGGCATTTTATTTGGCTTACTGTTAGCTGGGTACATGGCGATTCACAGTAGGATTACACAAAAGAAATATTTGAAATACCGTATGTCCAACATTAAGGAGCCGATTATATTTGAAGATTCACTTTTTAGGCTAAATGGCAACGCAAAAGATGCCGGGTATTTGTTCTTAACAAAAGAAGCGGTTATCGTAGTCATGTTGAAAGGCAAAAAGGTATTGTCAGAAATAAAGATACCGCTTGAAACCATAGCAAGCATCGAAAAGCGCAATGACTACGGGCATCTTCAAAACGCCTTGATTGTTCAAAACGATGGGACGGAAACCCGTTTTATCTCTGATTATAAAAAGCTTTGTAAAAATCTATTTCTTATCATTGGGTATCAAATCTGTAATGATGAAATAGATTACGGGCGATGCCCGCTTGACAATAAGCACGTTTTTGTCCAAGAGTATCTCGATCAAATAGAAGCGCCATCGAAGGTATTTC
>JAFADH010000334.1 GCA_023424995.1 Bacillota bacterium
CACCTATAACGAAGGTGAGTAAATTCAGGTCATCAAGTAATATTGACCCTCCGTTTTCGATGAGTTCTCCATGATATCCTATATTGAACAATATGCTTTTAACGTTGTTCAGGAATGGAAAGCTTACCGGCAAACTTGGATGAGTAACATTATTCTGCGTGTTTTTGACAGGTTTGTCATATAAACTACCGTCAGCAATTAAACGGTCGCAAACCAAATAGAGAAGATCCCTGAAAGCAAGAATGCCGTTTCGTATATTTTCTTCTCCCGAAACGTGTTCAAACATAGCTTTGAGAGTATATGTATCCGGTATATTTGACGAAATTATGTTTTTTATATATTTCGCCATATCACTAATAGCATTTTGCATTAAATTACTCCTCATTTATAATTATTATAGTTTGCTGCATCATTGCATTCCCTTTAATAGGCAATGATGCATTTCTAAAAAATAAGCTTTCTATTGTTTTTTCATAAAATGGAACAGTAAATCCAATTACATATTATTTTAGTCACCTTTTTATATGTAATAGGTAATCTGCCTTACGCTTCAAAATTATTCATACCCTTCTCCTTAATCGGAAACAATAAATCAAGCTGTAAATCTTCCGTTTTACTTCCTCTTTGTATAAAATTATAAAAATTCAATGTTTCTTCAAACCCTTGCCCCGCAACCGTTTCTGGCGATGTCCAGCGTGGGGCCCCCCAGTCATTGTCATATTTATCGCTTGCGTTAACCCACTCTTTTAATAAACGCCAGTCCTCGAAGTCCCATGTCCTCAGCACATGTGCGGCATATAATCCGCCGTCAAAAGTTCGTTTTACTAAAGGTACGGGTATCTCTATATCGTCGGGAATGGATATCCACGCCTCATATACATGCGAAAGTTCTCCGATTCCTGTTGCCCCCTTAGAGCAGTCAAAACCAAAACTCCGGGCGTCGGGTTTGATTTTTAGCAATCCGCTTTCTTTTACAAATTCCGTTATCATGTCATTCGCTTTACCTTCGCAGCCTTCTCCCGTTGCGTAAGCAGCAGCCACAGTCATGGGCGGCAGATATACAATCCGCACATCTTTGTCCGTCAGTTTGTTTAATTTTTCATTTGCCTGGTTTAATTCTTCCACGGATATGTTCTCCTTGATTTTATTTTCGGAAAATGAAAGAGTGCTTACAATGGCAAGCATGGTTTTGTCATTTAATAATTCAAGTTTCAAATATACGTCCGCTTTCTCCTGCAGCTCATCGACAAAGCGCGTCAATATCGATTTTAGGGTGGACAGAGCCGTTATTTCCTCATCAAGCTTACTTATGTTCTGCTTGAATATCTCGATGACCTCTACGGCATTTTGGTTATTGAGAATAGCTTTAATCTGCTTGACCGGAATTTGCAGCTTACGCAAGATGATGATTTGCTGGAGCCGTTGTATCGCATTTTCATCATAAACCCTGTACGCATAACCATCCTTGCGGCTGCTTTTTATCAACCCGATTTCTTCATAATAACACAACATTCTTCTTGAAATACCGTAATCCAATGAAATTTGTCTTATAGTTTTTAGTTCCATGATTTTTTCCCTTCTGTTTCCTTAATGTTAAATATAAACCGTTACATGGTGTGCGAGTCAAGGGGTAACTTAAAATATATTGAGACTCACATTAGCGTTTATGATTTCTTTGGGAGCAATGTCAATAAAATCTAATTGTGATACACCTCAACTGCATAAGGCGGCAAATTCACTGTGATTTCTTTTACGGCACTGTCTTCTAATACAATCTGAAACCGCTTTTTTCCTATTTTTTATCCCTTTGGCCGCAATATATGTCATCATTATTATACTTTCAACGTGCTTTGAGGAGATAAAAAAGATGCCGCTTGAGCCTGATGAGGCCTTGGCGGCAAAGTATTTAAAGATTTCATCATATCTATCCGTACTTTTATAACACAAAATACAAATAAAGATCTCAAAGCAATTCCACCGGAGGTCACTGCATCCTCTTATCATTCATAAGAGTTATCATTTTATTTCTGGTAATCGTAAGCAGATGGGATTCCTAAAAATAAAGGATCATACTCTTCCTCTGATAAAACCCGAACAGCATTTAATTCATCTAATAATTTTCTGTACATTGAAGTATCATGAATGTCTTCTATTAGTCGTTTGTTCTAATTCCCTTTATTTAAAGGTAATATATTACTCCCAATCTGCTATACCATACTTTTCAAGCAAAGTCCGCGCCTGTACCAATCCTTCCTCATGAATATGTACAGATTTAGAGCGATGATTTCCCTGATTAATAAATCCATCTTCCTCCAGCTCATCCAATACCTTAAACGGATATCCTTTCCAAGCATTATTTTCCGTTATAGAGAATCTATCCCGATTATTAAACCTCGTCAGATACATCAAAACCAAGGTCAATTCCCTTACTGCTTCTTTTGCCAAAGTTCTCTCCATTTTTATTCCTTCTTTCGCTTTATCATTTAATAATACATCTCCAGTAACCCCTCTTCGGAGTTGCTCTTACAATATAAATTTCTAAATTTCGCTACCTTTCATCTTAACATCGAATAATTCTAAACATATAATTCTTTTAATTCAGGAGAAAAAGTTTCAAGCTTTAAAACATTTATGTTATCATGCTCTTCCTTTGTAAGGATTCTTTCTTCTAACAATTCCTTTCGCATTAGCAAGGAAAGTTTATCCTTCACTTCATTTCATTTCGCGCTTTCTCCGTTAAATTTATAAACTGTACTCCAAAACATTCTAAGGTGGATTTCAAGTCCGGCGTGATGGCGGAGGCGGAAGAATACTGGGAAAATGAGCCAGGCACTCTACGAG
>JAFADH010000042.1 GCA_023424995.1 Bacillota bacterium
TCTTTAAGGTATCATCCGGTCTTGCAGTTGTACGGGGATTAACACGTGCAGTGATCTCCAGACTCTCATCAACCGTGAAGTATAAGAATACTTCCGCACCCAACAACTCGTATACTCTTACGGTAGCTTCGATTACGCTGTCAGGAGAATTGGAGATGAACATCTCTTCATCATGAATATCCTCGGGACGAATACCGATAACAACCGTCTTCTCATCATAACCGCCGTCAACAAGCTTCTTAGCCTTAGCTTCCGGAAGCTTTAATGAATTGCCGGAGAAGTTAACGAATACATCGGTGCCCTTCTTGGATACTGTCGCATCGATCATGTTCATCTGAGGAGATCCCATGAAACCTGCAACGAATAAGTTCTTCGGCTTATCGTATAAGTTCTGGGGAGTATCAACCTGCTGGATCAAACCGTCCTTCATAACAACGATTCTGGTACCGAGAGTCATAGCCTCTGTTTGGTCATGTGTTACATAGATGATGGTAGTCTGTAATCTCTGGTGTAACTTGGAGATCTCAATACGCATCTGTACTCTCAGCTTGGCATCAAGGTTGGATAACGGCTCATCCATAAGGAATACCTTAGGATTACGAACGATAGCACGGCCCATGGCAACACGCTGTCTCTGACCGCCGGAAAGAGCCTTCGGTTTACGATCTAATAAATGCTCAATATCAAGAATCTTAGCTGCTTCGTGTACATACTTATCAATCTGGTCCTTCGGGACTTTTCTTAACTTCAGACCAAAAGCCATGTTATCATAAACTGACATGTGCGGATACAAAGCGTAGTTCTGGAATACCATCGCAATATCTCTGTCCTTCGGCTCAACATCGTTAACCAGCTTATCGGCGATCCACAGTTCCCCCTGAGTAATCTCCTCGAGTCCTGCGATCATACGAAGCGTTGTCGACTTACCGCAACCGGAAGGTCCTACGAAGATAATGAACTCTCTGTCAGCGATCTCAAGATTGAAATCCTTAACAGCGATAACTCCGTTAGGATACTGCTTGCTAATGTTCTTTAATGATAAACTTGCCATTATATATCCTCCTACAATTTTTTACATCATGAGTGTTCTTGTACAATTCCTATGGCTTCATGATACACCATTTGAATATTTTACACCATATCCCATTTTAACAAAATAGGTTTTAGGCTTTTGTATAATTTGTATACCGCATTTGAAAATAAGTAGATTTACCGATAATCCGCCAAAATATCGTCAGATTTACTGTCTATATTCAATAAATCCCTCTCCAACAACCTCTCTGACGTCACTTACAATGACAAAGGACCTGGGGTCAATCCGCTGCGCAATCTCCGTAATTCTCACGATTTCCTTCCTGGATACGACACAAAACAGCATTTTTTTATCCTTATTCGAATACATCCCTGTGGCACTGATTCCGGTGACCCCCCTGTCCATCTGCGTCAGAATCGCATTGGCAATCTCACTGTAATGATCCGATATAATATATGCCATCTTGGCGAACTTAAGACCCTCCAGCATGCTGTCGGAGACCTTCGTGGAGATGAATACGGAGATCAGGGCATATAGGGCATGTCCGAGACCGAAGGTAATGGCTCCGATGATAATGATGATTCCGTCCACGAAGATCATCAACTGCGGTACGGACATATGTTTATTCTTATTCTGCAGGATGTATGCGACCAGATCCGTGCCTCCGGTAGAAGACTGCACCGAGAATACCAGGCCGATGCCTGCACCGCCGATGACGCCGCCGAGGATAGCCGCCAGAAGATAGTCATTCAGATTCAGGTCGACTATGGGCAGGATCATCATGGACAACACATAGATTATGGTTCCGTAGATGGCTGAGATCAGGAACTTAAAGCCTCTGATTTTGGTTGCGATAAGAAACAGCACGATATTCACAGCTACGTTGAATAACCATACCGGGATACCCCCATCCATGATTGCCGCGGTCCAGGACTTGACGACGATAGCCAGACCGGATACCCCGCCGGTCACCAGCGACATGGGCTCAAATATCAGGTTTACCGATAAGCCCATGAGAAATGCTCCGATTGTAATGGAAATGTATTTTTTTAATATTAACATATTCTTATTCATAATCTTTCGAGGTTTCATAAGATCTCCTTCTTGTATCAACCCATGATTCTATGGTGTACATAACATTATTTGTTTATACCATCCGTTATTTTAATGAATATCCCAACTGCTCCCATCATTTATCTTTGAGATTTATACCGAATAACCGCATAAAGCGGGCCGGTCATCCAATATCACTTCAAATCATCCTCAGTCCGCATTAATTGTGCAAGCTGCTTCGCTACGGCCATACGGTCAATAAGGAACGCACTGTTCTGATTCTCGCCCCGGAGCAGAACAAAGGTTATGTTCTCAATCGGTGTCTCCGCATAGCTCTCCAGATAGTTCATCTTATGGGAGACGGAAAGATTCGAACGCAGGGAGGGATAAAGCTCTTCTATGTATGCCTTAATGTCCGCCTCATAGGTTAAGGTCCTGATAAATTCCATGAATTCGTCCCTGAAAACCTCCGCCGGGAGCGCATTGTCCAAGGCTTCCTGCTGCCCTGCAGATATTGCCGGATCAGAGATATCCGTCCCGGCTGAAGCTTCTGTCCGATATTCCCCGGTAAAAACAGTCTCATATATGTTCTCGGGTACTGCCGTATAATAACTCATCTGAATACCAAGCTGTTCCTCCAGTATCAATACCCCATAATCAAAGATCGTGTCAGAATCCAGATAGCCGGACAAGGCAGACAGCTGCATCACCTTAGGTATCTCAGGATTAATCCCCGTCAGCCTCCGGTAGAGGGCATCGGATAAGTTAAGCTGCAGCCGCATCGGTATGGTAATATAGGTTATCCGGTGATCCCTGCAGTGGAAGATCTCCAATATCACCTTCTTAATTTCCTTTGTCTTATCCTCATAACAGTAAATCAGGTTCCGGGATATGTCATCAATGCTGGGTTCTATGATACTGTCCGGCAATGTGTCCTCCTGATATGCATGCATCGCCTCCGGCTCCTTTGCCTTCCAGGCATGCAGAGTCAGCCGGAACCCCAGGATTCCCGCACCCAACAATAGAAATACAATAAAAAAGGATTGCAATAATCCCCGTACTAACATTCTTCCGACATTTCGCTTCAAGCAGCATCACCTCATACAACCAACATAATATCACAAACTAAAGTGTTATTCAACGGTCATAAACCAAAGGAGCATATAACGGAACATATAAACAGAATGGTACTCCGGGTTATCACGGGACTTTCATATACAATCGGAATATGGTATACTTATAACATAAAAGTACATACGGCTGCGGTTTCATCATTGCTTATATCTGATACAGTTTATTTATTTAAAGAAGTTTATTTATTTTAAGTTTATTTATTTTAAATTTATTTATTTTGAGTTTATTTAAAGAGATTCTATTATTTATATTAAAAACAAAACCTTTATGATTACAAAATACAAAGCATAAAAACCGGCATCTTTATTGCCATAGCCGGAATAGTCTATATGAATCGGATAAAAATAATAAATAATGTGAATAGAAATGATTAGGAGTGTGATCTCGTGAAGCGAAAAACCGTGCTTGTAACAGGTTCATCCCGGGGGATCGGCAAGGCAATTGCCGTGAAATTCGCCAAGAAGGGATATGATGTAATCATCAATTGTGCCCATAACGAAGAGGAGCTGCTGCAGACAAAAACAGAGATAGAATCCTATCAGGTATCCTGCCTGGCTTACCTGGGAGATATGGGAGACTACCCTGTGACACAGGAGCTGTTCCGCCAGATCAGGAAGCTGTTCGGCAGTCTGGATGTTCTGGTGAATAATGCTGGAATTGCATATGTAGGGCTGTTCACCCATATGAAGCCGGAGGACTGGGACAGGGTGATAACGACGAACCTGACCTCGGTATATAACTGCTGTTCTCTGGCAGTACCCGACATGATAAGCCGCAAGCGGGGCAAGATCATCAATATCTCTTCCGTATGGGGGAATGTAGGAGCATCCTGCGAGGTGGCCTATTCTGCATCCAAAGGAGGAATGAATGCGTTCACCAAAGCCCTGGCCAAGGAACTTGCCCCCAGTAACATTCAGGTAAATGCCGTAGCCTGCGGCGCTGTCGATACGGAGATGAACCGTTTTCTGGCAGATGACGAGCTCATGAGCCTGACCGATGAGATCCCTGCCGGCCGGTTGGGCCGTGCGGAGGAGGTAGCAGACCTGGTATATCACCTTGCTTATAAGAATGAATATCTGACCGGACAGGTCATCGGACTGGACGGCGGATGGACCTGATTTCATATGTATCCCACAGACAGGAAAGCTGCCGCACGAGCCGTGCAGGCAGCTTTCCTATATTCCCCAATCAAATAGAGTTATTATGGCATTATAACGTCAAGGTAAATGCGACTTCAACTGTATTAATCTCCCCATACTCCGCTGCGTTAAACAGGCAGGAACCGGCGTACCCTTCCCGGTACCGCTGATTTGTCCTCAGCCCATTGATCCGGCAGGCAATCCATCCTCCAAAGTATACTGTATGCGGTGCTTCGGTAATATAGTAAGAATTGCAGTTATTTACCGTAATTTCTCTACATTGTTATTGACAGGTCCGTCCCATATGCTGTATAACTTGTATGTTGCTTTGTATTTTGTGTGATCACTATCAATATGTACTTCTGCTTACATAGCATATATTGACTGATACATTCCTTACTTGGAGAAAATTAATGCTAAAATCTTTTAAAATCGGTAAAAGGCGGATTATCGGACTGATTATCGGCAACATCCTGCTGGGTATCGGTGTGAGCCTGTTCAAATTATCCGCCATGGGAAATGATCCGTTTTCCGCTATGGTCATGTCCGTATCCTCCCTTCTGGGGCTGTCCTATTCTACCTTCTTAATTCTGCTTAATACGGGTATCTTCGTATTGGAGATAGTATTCGGACGCAAATATATCGGAATCGGCACCTTTGTGAACTGGTTCCTGGTGGGATATGTGGCAGAGCTTTTCATCTGGCTTACCCAGACTTATATTGCCACATCAGAAGGCTTTCCGGGAAGACTTCCCTTTGCCGTCCTGGGTGTCGTTATTACCGGACTCGGAGTATCCCTGTACCAGACCTCGGATGCCGGAATTGCTCCTTTTGACAGTATCGCCCTGATTATGGACGAGAGGATTTCGAAGCTTCCGTATTTCTGGTGCAGGATGATCTGCGACGGAACCAGTGCCCTTATCTGCCTGCTGACAGGCGGACTCATCGGCTTCGGAACCTTCCTGTGCGCCTTCTGCCTGGGTCCTGTAATCCATTACTTCAATGTCCACTTATCACAAAAGATGCTCTACGGAGAATATAAGAGAGCTTAATACAAATGCTCCCCTTGCGTTAACCGGCAGTCAAACCGGTTATGGAAAGGGGAGCATATTATTATCCGGAGCAGGAGACTGGGGACATACAGGAATGCCTGTTATATCAGCCATTCTTTCATGGACTCCTCTTCCCGGCACGGACAGACCGCCTGTGGCTTCCTGTCATATGCTGATTGACGCTTAAATGTAAGGGGGCTCAATTAACGATTGTGATATCATCGGTTGCCAGATACATATATGACTGCCCGAATTCCTCATAAGTACCGAATATCCCGGTGATTTCGACCTCTTCATCATTTGCGGGATATTCCTCGGGATAGGCATGGGTATCATCATCCCAGACAAATTCAATTCCGCTCTGACAGCAAGCCGTTGCATCAGCAATAATAACACAATGATAATACTTGTCTGTCTCTTCATAATAGGAAGCATAGTACAGCCCTCTGATCCGGACGGTCTTGCCGACATAATCCTCCGGGCTGTTGACCATATTATAAACTTCGGCAAATACCATGGTACTGCTTAGTCTGGTCAGGTCCACATCGATACCTTCCGAGGACGAATCACTGCCTGATTGCCCGTTCTCAGCCTGTTCATCCTCAATCTGCCCCTTCTCGATAAAAAAATCCTCCGACTGGTCGTCTTCAATCTGCAGGTCGGTTATTCCCTGACCGGTTAAGCCTCCGATATCAGAAGCCGCATCGGGTGTATCTTCCGATATATCCCCGGAAGTATCTGTCCGGGGATCCCCCGAAGTTCCTGCAAGGTCTGCAACATCATTAACACCAGTGCTTTTCTTTACCTTATTCTGGGCAGCCGGTTTGTCCGAGCAGCCACCGGCCATCAGCAGCATACCGGCTGTAATAATAAATATCAGGATACGGGTCATTATCTTATTCATCGGTGCAGCCCTCCAATCACAAATCGAATAACACTAAAGATAATAAATGCCAGGATATCTATGGCGACAATCGTTGATCCTACCGGTGTAGAAGCAAGTATGGCGGTAAGAATACCTGCTACCGCACATACTACCGATATGGCAGCGGAACATATGATAACGGAGCGAAAGCTTTTAAACACCCTCATAGCCGATACGGCAGGAAAGATCACAAGGGCGGAGATCAGCAGGGAGCCTACCAGATTCATGGCAAGGACAATGATCATAGCCATGATCACGGCCAGGAACAGATTATACGCACCGGCACGTATTCCTGTCGCACTGGCAAAGGTCTCATCAAAGGTGACCGCAAATATTTTATGATAGAACAAAAAGAAGGTCAGGATCACCAATATCGATATTCCGGCACAGAGCCAGACATCCAGCCCGGATAATGTCAGGATTGAGGTCGAACCGAATAATGTGCTGCATACGTCTCCCGTAATATTTGCCGAAGTTGAGAACATATTCATGAGCAGATATCCGACCGCCAGGGATCCCACAGATATCATGGCGATGACGGCATCCCCGCTGATCCTGGCATTCTGTCCTGTCCGCAGCAGCAATACGGCGATAATTACGGTGACCGGAAGCACCAGTACCATCTTATCCGACAGCTGCAGCACTGTCGCCGCAGCCATCGCTCCGAAAGCAGCATGGGAAAGCCCGTCTCCGATGTAGGAAAAGCGCTTAAGTACCAGGGTAACTCCCAGCAAAGAGGAGCAGAAGGCGATCAGTATTCCTACGATTAATGCATACCGGACAAACGGATAAGAGAAATACAGTTCCAGGTCTTTTATCATCTCATTCATTCCCTGCCCCTCCCCTCTCTTCCGGGGATATCTTATCTGAACAATTATCCCCATGTGCTCCTCTCTTCCCAAGGAATGCTTTTCCTGTCTCACTGTCCGCATACTCTTCCTTCGTCCCAAAGAACAGCGGAATATTACTTACATGCAGAATGTGGGTGGCATATTCTACGGCTGCAGCAATATCATGGGAAATCATAATAATGGTTATCCCATCCTCTTTATTGAGCCCGGCGATCAGCTCATACATATCCCATGTAACTTTGGGATCCAGCCCTGCGACGGGTTCATCCAGCAGAAGCAGCTTCCTGGTAGCACACAGTGCCCTGGCCAGAAGGACCCTCTGCTGCTGTCCGCCGGATAATTCCCGGTAGCACCGGTTCCTCAGCTCATAGATTCCCAGCCTCTTAAGGTTCATATCCATAATGCTGCGTTCTTCTTTGTTATAAAATGGCCGGAAACCGCGGCGGTTCAGACAGCCGGACAGCACTATCTCCTTCACGGAAGCAGGGAAATCCTTCTGGACCACAGTCTGCTGCGGAAGATACCCTATCTCCGAAGCCTTAAGACCATCACCCGTCACAATACTTCCGCTGATAGGAGTCTTAAGCTTCAATAGTGCTTTCATCAGAGTACTTTTACCCGCACCGTTCTCCCCCACAATGCAGAGATAATCACCGTTCTCCACCGAGAAATTCAGATTCCCGGTGACGGTTCTGCCTTCGTAGCCAAGCACCACATTCTTGCATGTAATAAGAGACATATGCTTTTCTCCTTCTGTTAATTAATGGCCGTCTCCAAGGTAACCAGATTCTCCTGCATCACTGCCAGATAGGAGATACCCTCCTCGATATCTTTGGCTGTTACGGATTGTATCGAATTCATAACCAATATCTGCGGCTCCGTACCGGAATTGCGAATTATGGATTCCGCAATCCCCTGACTGGAATTCTCCAGCACCAACACCGCAGGTAATTGCAGCTCCTTTAATTTCTCTGACAGGAAAACAATCGTATTAAAACTTGCTTCCGTCTCTGCGGAGCATCCTGCAAATGCAGCGTAATAATCCAGATGATAATCATCTGCCAGATAACGGAAGGGGAATCTGTCACCGACCAGGATGGATTTATATGCCGCCTGTTCTACCGTATCTTTGTATTCCTGGTCTAATTTCTTTAATTGATCTATATAATGATCCAGATTGCTCTGATAGACTGCTGAATTATCCGGATCCAGCCTGCCGACTGCTTCGTTAATTGACCGGCAGATGGTCTCGGCATTACGGAGGGAAAGCCACACGTGCTCATCATATTCGATTCCTTCCTCTTCCTCAGCTTCGCCTGCTTCCTCCTCTTCCGCCTCCATACCTTCCACCAGTTCTTCTTCCTTAGCGGCTTCGCCCAGGAGCTCCAGCATATTGATCACCGCAGCACCGTCATTCCCTGCCTCAGCCAACACATCCTCCACCCACTCATCGGACTCACCGCCTACGTAGATGAACAGGTCGCAGGAGGATATGGTTATGATATCATCCGTGGTAGGCTGGTAATTGTGCAAGTCGACACCATTATCCTGAAGAAGCGTCAGTTCCGCCCGGCTGATCCTGTCCCCAAGAATCTGCCTTACCCAGTCGTACTGCGGAAAAATAGTGCACACAATCTTCAAGCTGTCCTCCGGGGAATTATCAACATTATTACCTGCCGTATTCTTACTTTCTTTATTATCTGCCTTCCCGCAGCCTGACAAAGCACTCAGGCATAGTGCCAGTACTAAAATAATAGCCAATATTTTTTTCAACATAAATTAACCTCCGGAATATACTTTAGAATCGCAAACAACACCGGATCTCATTCCGATGATGCATCATCTATGATTTCCGACCGGTCAATTCAATAGCTCTACTTTTAAAGTGATTAAGGTATCATTCCTCCTGGTGTTTCTTTCTGTACCGGAGCAAATGAACAGGAACAATAAGACCAGTGCCGCCGCCGACAGCACTGTAAGCTGAGAAGCTTCCAGATTACGTATTATATGAACCGCTGCATCAAGCTGTATGCAGACATCACAATCATGTCCGCTGCAATCATGATTTTCATAATGAATAACGAATTCACCGGATAATAAGGGCACGATAAGGAGAAGGATACAAAGAAGAACAGCCATATAACGTATTAAATTCTTCATACCGGGCACCTCACTTCAATTAACAAGACACAGCAGTGCAATACAGGCTGCTATAAATTAGAAAATATTGCAAATCGTTGCAGTATTTATATTAGTCCTGTAATAAAGATATGTCAACAAGAAAATTGTGAAATAAATGAGTCGTCCGCAGATGAACCCCGTTATTCATGTATGAACTTTGTTCCAATAGGGACAATATACTCAGCATATTTACCGCTTTCAAAGGTAAGTATCCCTTTCCCTTCAATATGGAATATATACTGTTCTTCCTCAGCGGCCCGCAGAATCAGTTTATCCTCCTCTATGAAATATCTTCCTGCCGGTGAGTAGCTTGCAGCTCCGCGGATAAAGAAAAACCTGCAATTCTCCTCAATAGTTACCTGGGCTGATTGATCCTTTGCCGCATACGTTCCCGGCTGGCAGGAAAGATATACTGCTTTGTCCACACTCTCTGTAAATACGGTTTGATAGTCAACTCTATCCACTAAACTACTGCTGAACATACTCCACCACAGCGCATGGAAGGTAACCTCCTTATCTCTCACCAGGTAGAAGCCATGAGTGGCCATAGCTGCGTTATTCATCAGTCCGATTCTCTCAATCAGATATGGGTAATTATAAGAATAGAGCTTATCCTCCTCATAATGGCTCAGGGTATATGCTTCTCCGTCATATTCTAACAAGAAGACATACAGCTTCGGATAATCATCCTTCATCTGTTCATATAATTCTGCAGAATAATGTTCGGGATCACCAATCTCATAATGATGGGCAATCATAACCTGAGCTTCTTTCCCTTCCTCCGCAGTATCCAGAAATACTTCCCATACGTCCTCTCCACTGATCATATCCATACCGGAAAGGACCAGCATCTCGCTGTAAAGTGCATCCTCCAGGGTAAAGTCATCAGGAAGCTCTTCCAGTGAATAAAAGGATAGCCTGTCCGTGTCATTCTCTGTGAACACAAGGTCCTCCGTTATTACATCCATGCCTTCCGTATTATAATCTTTTTCCGGCTCTTTTGTATCAGGCAAAGTCTTTGCATCATCATTTTCCTTGTCAGAATGATCAGTATCTGAATTATCGGCATCATCCCCTGAATAATCAGAAATATCCTTTGCTCTATCTGATATAACTCCGCTGTCAGCCGTGTCAGCTATCATATCCTTTTCACCAGAGAAAGGCGCAGAGCATCCTGTAACGGCAGCCCCCGCCAATATCACAGATATTATGAACATAATTTTTTGATATGGAATCTTCATATATAACCCTCCCCGACTTTCTATTCATTTAAGAAGTAGATTCAGAATATTCTTATGAATGCTTCTCTTCTATGATAAATACACTTTGTCCATGGATAGGATAAGGCATATCCAGGTTAATTATCCTGCATATGGTCATATATATCGAACTCGCCGCACCTCACAATTACCGAATTGGTTCGATACATCAAACATAAAATATGATATCTGGGCTTTTATATTATCCATTAATTAAACATTGATATGAATGTTCCGGTTGTATTGATCACTTGTTTATCAGATATTCAGCAGCTTCTTTGTCTCCCATAGCCTCCGGTTAAATTGTATATAGAAGTCTAAATCCCTGTCGTATTTCTTAACATAGAATTGATTTAGTATATACATATTAATATTCTTAATCAATGTATCGTCCCCGGCATTCTGAATGATCAACTCCGCATCATTCAAAAAGTAGTGCCATTTACACAGGAATTTCTCATTCCGCTCAAAGTCCGGTGTGTCAATCCAATTACTGATCTTAACCTTTGTTCTTGTATGATGGCTGCACTCGTTCACCTGCAGGAAGTATTGAAAGCCGCGGTCCTCATAATACCTGCCTAAAGGGAAGATTCTGCAGATCCCCGGACGGCTTTCATGAATATTGCATTTCCCTGTGTCATTAAGAAATGCACAGCTTTCGAATTCACCGGTCATCCTGAGGTTCGGCAGTATGACTCCGTCCACAACATTCAGTTCGATCTGTCCTGCAAGGAGCTCCTCGAAGGTCTTATTCAGCTTCCCGGTTAAACGGAATATATCATAGGGGTCCAATATAATGGATCCTCCCATTCTATGGCAGCAGGCAGCCGCTCCTTTGCAGCCGTTACAGCTCGCTTCCACTAAATCGTCTATATTATATAGTTTTCCATCCGAGATTTCATCAAGGCTTATATTTCGCTTCATTATATCATTTACTCTCCACCGTAATTTTTGTCTTGTAAATACCTTATCTCTGCTTTATAGATCGTCTTTATGATTTTATCTAGCATAATGTAACAAGGCAGCTCCGGTACTCTCCATGTTCCGTTATTATAATTATCGCATCAAATCCCGATGTTATCAATATAGAATCGGTTTATAATTCATATATTAAAGAAAAAGGCTGATTTTAATGCATAGATTTATGTCGCGGATAATGCTCATTCTTATGATAGCTGTCGGGTTGTTTTTTATCTATCTCATTCTTGCGGAGCTTAGCTGGTGGATTTATATTAGGATTTATACCCATTATTTCTGGGGAGTGTTTCTTCCTATCAGAAGGTATCAAACTGTGCTTAAAATTGTGATTGTTATATTCTGCTGCCTGGCAGCCGCAATATTTCTGATAATAAAAAAGCTGCGTAATAAGCATCGATGAAAAAAACAATGAGCCGTCATAAATATACATTCGTTCCATAATACGGCCTTTCTATAAATATACGCCTTTTTTATAATATACGGCCTTTTTATTATATATG
>JAFADH010000096.1 GCA_023424995.1 Bacillota bacterium
AATCACCTAAATTATCAAATTTATCACATTTGTTCACAAAATTTTCGTAATATTGTCGTATCATTAGTAAGAAATGACCATTTACCATATACTAGGGGAATGGGTAATAAGAGGGACATCCTAGACAAAGATGATAAGGAGGAAGAGATTTTGATTGAGGTAAAAAATCTTACAAAACGTTACGGAAATCATACTGCACTGGATAATCTGTCTTTTACAGTAGAAAAAGGACAGGTTTTGGGCTTTCTGGGACCTAACGGTGCCGGTAAATCAACCACCATGAATATAATCACAGGGTATATTTCCGCAACCGCAGGAACCGTTACGATTAACGGACTGGATATCTTCGAAGAACCGGAGGAAGTCAAGAAGATGATTGGCTATCTGCCGGAATTCCCGCCGCTGTATCCGGATATGACCGTAAGGGAATATCTGAGCTTTGTGGCAGATCTTAAAAGGGTAAAGAAGGACGAGAAGAAAGAGATGATGGAACATGTCATGGATTCCACAAAGATCACTCCCGTGGCAGACCGCCTGATAAAGCATCTGTCAAAAGGTTATAAACAGAGAGTAGGTCTTGCTCAGGCGATTATGGGTTACCCTGAGCTGATTATTCTGGACGAGCCTACGGTAGGCCTTGACCCGAAGCAGATTATCGAGATCCGTGACCTGATTAAGGAATTAAGCAAAAAGCACACGGTTATCTTAAGCTCCCACATTATGCAGGAGGTAAGTGCCGTATGTGATACGGTTATGATTATTGATAAAGGCAAGCTGATCTTAAGCGACAAGCCGGAAAACCTCAGTACACATCTGGGTGCGACCGGCGGACTGAAGCTGAGTGTTAAAGGCAGTAAGAAGACCGTGATATCAGCACTTAGAAAAATCAGCCGTGTAACAAAGATTGAAGAGCAGGATGCCGTCAGTGAAGGAATTGTTGATCTGACTGTTCATTGCGCCGAGAAGGATGATATCCGTGAAGAAGTATTCTATGCAATGAGCGAGACCAAGACTCCGATCCTGGAGATGCAGTCCATACGTATGAGCCTGGAGGATATCTTCCTTAAGGTTACCAGCCATACGGTTTCGGTTGACTATGACGGCACACCGAAAGATACGGATATGGAAGAATTATCAGTGGAATCTGTCCAGGCAGTATCGGAGCAGGAAATACATGCAGCTGAGGAAAATAATCATAATGCGGAGGAGGTAAAGTCAGATGCTGGCGATTTATAAGAAAGAGTTGCGATCCTATTTTAACTCGATGATCGGATATGTGTTCCTGGCATTATTCCTGGTAATCATCGGAATATACTTTTTTGTACAATTACTGAATGGTTTTGCTAATTTTGAATACACCCTGTCCTCACTATCCATTTTCTTTGTATTGTTATCTCCGCTGCTGACCATGAGATTGATGGCGGAAGAGAATAAACAGAAGACGGATCAGCTTCTGTATACCGCGCCGGTGAGTGCCGCTTCCATAGTAATCGGCAAGCTTCTGGCGGTAATTACCCTATTCGGTATCGTTATGCTGATAACCTGTACGTATCCATTGATATTATCCTTATACGGAACCGTGCCCTTTGCTTCCGCATATTCGGCAATTCTGGCATTTTCACTGATGGGAGCGGCGTATCTTTCCATCGGACTGTTTATCTCCTCCTTAACGGACAGCCAGATCGTAGCCGCAGTTATTACCTATGTTTTGTTTGTGTTTACCTTCTTTATGGACGGTATCGCCAGCTTCTTTCCTTCGGATAATAAGACGGCACTGGGTGTATTTACCGTGCTTCTTCTTATTATCTGCGTTATCCTGTATAAGATGATGCAAAATCTGACGGTCGCTGTTCTTATCGGCCTTGCCGCGGAGGCGGTGATGGTAGCGGTATATTTTATAAAGCCCACGCTTTTTGACGGGTCTATAGTGAATGTATTCGGATGGTTATCCGTGGTTACACGCTTTGACAATTTTTATATGGGAGTGTTTGATGTATCCGGTTTAGTATATTATATCAGCATCATTTGTCTTTTTGCATTCCTTACGATTCAGTCAATCAGAAAGAAAAGATGGAGCTAGTGCGCCGCCTCAGTTTAGCGGCTCACCTAGGAAAGGAGAAGAGTGAATACCTTGAACGAAGAAAACGGTAAAAACAACTTTATGGTTAAAATTAAAGAATCTTTCTCAGGACGGAAGTTCAAAAGCGGAGCATATGTAACCGCAGTTACTACGGTAGTTATTGTTATAATTTTCGTCATTAATTTATTGGTTACCCAGATGAATATCCAGTTTGACTTAAGCTCGAATGATATGTACACCCTGTCCGAGGAGACGGAGAATTATCTGAAAGGTCTGGATAGCGACATCACAATCTATTATATGATACAGCAGGGAAATGAAACGGTATTATATGACCGTATTGCAAAGCAATACGAGAGACTGTCCGACCGCATTTCTTATGAACATAAGGATCCGGTATTATATCCCCGGTTTGCAGAACAATATGTAACGGACGAAGTGGCACAGAACAGCTTTATCGTGGTAAATAATGATAATGGCAGGGCAAAGTATGTTGCGGGAAGTGATCTGCTGGTTCAGGAGCTGAATTATAATACTTATCAGATGGAAACCACCGGTATCGATGTGGAAGGTAAATTGACCTCGGCGCTCCAATACGTAACCACGGAGGATCTTCCTGTTATGTATATTACTGAGGGGCATGGAGAAGCAACGGCTGCATCTTCCTTCACCGAAGCTATTGAAAAATTAAACATTGAATCAAACCAGCTTGCCACCTTATCAGCCGAAGCAGTTCCGGAGGATTGTGATATTTTATATATCAATTCCCCTCAGAAGGATTTTTCTGATGAAGAGACAGCCATGATCAAGGACTATCTGGCAGCCGGCGGCAAGGCAATCTTTATTACGGATTATAATGCCGCAGAATTCCCTAATCTTGTATCCATTCTGGACTATTACGGAATAAAGCTGGTACAGGGAATCGTATTAGAGGGAGATATCGGTAAGTATGTCTCGGGGATGCCCAATTATATCATACCGGATGTGGAAAGCCATGATGCCACCTCACTGGCTTACGGTAATAATATACCGGTATTCATGCCGATTGCTTCCGGGCTTATGATCTCGGATTCCACCAGAAGCTCGCTGACGGTAGAACCCCTGCTGACCACCTCGGATAAAGCATATGCCAAGACGAATATCGAGAGTACCAATGCTGAGAAAGAAGAGGGGGATATCGACGGTCCCTTCTATCTGGGATTGGCAGCTACCGATACCTATAATAACGTAACGGCCAGTCTCGTGGTATATTCCTGCGGATATACCTTCTCGGATGAGACTTCATCCTATGGCAACAGTTATTTATTATCCAGCACCATCGGCTATCTGGCAGGGGATACGACAGCATTATCCATTCCTACCAAGAGCTTAGCCGGCGACGCCATATATCCCAGTCCGATGCAGCAATATGCCTGGGGTATAATAACATCTCTCGTCATACCAATCGCAATCTTTATATTCGGCGCTGTGATTTGTTATAAAAGGAGGAGAAAATAATGGCAAAGAGGAAGAAAAGAAATGCGCTTACACTTGCTTCCCTTCTTTTGGCATTAATTGTATTGATCGGTATCTATTATTGGTATATGGGCTACAAGGCCGCCCAGGAAGCAAAAGAGAATGAGACAACACCAAGTATTGATTTAGTTACCATAGATACAACACAAGTGAGTACCCTGCATGTTGTTATGAAGGATGCGGATCTTACGCTGAAGCTTCAAGGGGAAGAATGGATCTCAGAAGCAGAACCGGACCGTCCGATCAACCAGGACCGGGTGAAGACCATGCTAAGTGCCATCGATGATATCAATGCCGACCGTATCATCATGGAGCAGCCGGAGAATCTTGCCGACTATGGACTGGAGGAACCGGCAGCTTTCGTCACTGCAACCTTACAGGACGGCAGTTCGGTTACCGTAAAGATCGGTAATGAGGCGGGCGATTCGGATGGATATTACGGACTGGTGAATGAGGATGGTATCGTATATCTGCTGCCGATCTCCCTGGGCACTCCATTCCAGTATACCCTTGCGCAGATGACTGCCGTAGCAGAAGGTCCTGAGATTACAGCAGAGAATATTAACCATATTCTGGTAGATAACCGGGAAGGTGAGGATTACGAGTTAAAGTACATTGACGATGCGAAGCTTGATAACTCCGGCAGCAGCCTGTACACCTGGGAGATCTTAAAGCCCTACGGCGAGGGTTATACTGCGGACAGCTCCAAGGTATCAGAGATTCAGGCCAATTATACCGCCTTCACCTATTCGGAATGTGTGGATTATAAAGGGACGGATCTGAGCAAATACGGTCTTGATAATCCGGCAGCTACTATTAATGTGGACTATTATATCACCCGGACGGAGCAGCTGGAGACTCCGGAGACGGATCCCGAGACCGGTGATGAGATTACGGAGAAGACCTATAATGATCCATACGAATATAAGCTTTATATCGGCGATAAGACGGAGGATGAATATTATTATGTCAGGGCAGAGGGCTCCCCATCCGTATATACCATGAGTGCGGCTAATGTAGAAAAGATGCTTACCATGGATACCTTCAGTATCTTAAATCCCTTCGTGCTGATACCTAACATTGAAAGCGTAGATAAGATCGTATGCAGCATCCAGGGAACGGAATATACTCTGGAAATCAAGCGTTCCACCGCCAAGAATGAAGACGGTGAAGACGAGACAACAGCTGCTTACTATTATAATAGCAAGGAAGCGGAAGAAGATGTATTCAAAGAATTGTACCAGAAGCTGATTTCTCCTACCTATGATGCGGAAAATAAGGGAGATATTAAAGCTAAGGCTGTAGAACCGATAATGACAATATCCTTCCATATCTTCGGAGAGGATGAAAGAACTGTTACCGCTTCCTATCTGCCGTATGATGAGAGCTTTTATTCCGTTCTGAAGAACGACGAGATACGCTTCTTAATTGATAGACGTAAAATAGATGAAATCTCAACAGCAATTTCTGTCTTCACCGGAAAGGGTGAATAATCACACGGAAAGAGTGAAAAATTGCTTGATATTGACGTTTTGATAAAGTAATGATATACATCGTGGAGGATAAAATTTATCAAAGATTATGCGGCTTACTATGTAATAATTGGAAATACACTAAATATCCGCAGGATACTTTATAAACACACTGCTGCGGAAAAGTCTTTAAATGAATAATTAATATGCGGAGTATAATTAAAACCTTGGCTGTAACCTTGCAGTCAAGGTTTTCTTTTATTATAAAACTTGTACGAATATTAAGTGAACTGTTATAATATATTAGCATAAGAGATAAACAAGCTGTGCGCAAGCTGGAATCATACCTGGAACAGGAGTGGTGTTATGAGTATAAAAGGTAAGCTTATATTGATCGGGATCTGTGTATTCATTATAATTGTAGTATTTGCAGTAAATGTGGTACATAAAATTCGTAATGATGAGCTGGAGAACCAGCCGGATAAGATAGTGAGCGAGACCATATCCCGTGCGGAAGCATATCGGTTATTAAGCTATCTGGAATATGACAAAGCCGGACGGGAAGCAATTCCCATAGGGATTATCTATGCTGAGGACAGCATGTCCGACTGGTATGATGATTATGTGAACGCAGCTTGGAAAATGGGGCTTATTGAAGGCAATATTACGACTTCTCCCAAAGAACCGCTCACGTATGGAGCTTGTAAGGCGCTGGTGGATCAATTAATTATAGTAAAACCGAATATTCAGACAGTATATACAGGCTTGCCTTTTACCTTTACAGAGGCTGAGAAAGCTATACCGATCAAGAATTTTCTGATATTATATGAAGCAATACTTTCGGCTGTTCCGGAAGAGGACAGGATGTATCAATGGAAATCCCTGCTGGTTCTTGGCAGGGATATAACAGAGGACGGCAGGGACCGGATGGTAACCAATGAAGGGAAGTACTATTATCTGGATGCCGTAAGCTATGAAGGATATGTGGAGCAGCCTGACAGCAGTAGTGCTGCGGATATTACCAAGACGCCCGGTTCTGCGGATAATACTTCCGGGGACAAGACCTCTGAAATCGCCGGGGATTCCGGGAATGAAGCAGATGATACTGAAATTGTTGAAGTAAATACTACCGCGGGCAGTAAGACAAGCCTCACCGACCGGTATATGGATCTGGGTGTTCGTGCCTTAATATGTGGACAAGAGATCATCTATATATCTTCCATCACACCGGAAAAGCTTGTGATGCGTAATGTATGGATCATAAAAGGTGAGAATCTTGCCGTGGATATGTATGTAAACGGAATAAATAAAAGCTTCACGGCACAATTTAAACTGTCCACCTCCATTGAGAAGGTGATCGGCGATATTACCGTAGAGAATAAGAAAATTGTGCAGATCAGTGTAAAACCGGATGTGATCAAGGGTAAGGTATTACGTACCGGGGATGATTATATAGAGATAGAAGGCTATGGTCAAATTCCTGTAGAGGAAGATTTTATGATCTATAAAATCTATGGAACCTTATCCATAGAACCCACCGGAAGCATACTGGTAGGTTATGAGAATACTACATTTGTAGTGTCGGATGGCAGGATCAGTGCGGCCTTAATAACCGAGGGGATTAAGGCAGAGAATATCAGGGTCCTGATCATGACTACCGGATCAAAGGGTTATTACCATGATAAGGTAGTATTTACCGCGACGGAGGAATTTACAGTAAGTGACGGGGATACCAGCACAACCTATGCGGCCGGAGACACCGTATCTCTTGAGAGTGGTGATAAGATGCTGGAAGGCGGGCGGATCACTGTGAAGACAAAGACAGAAGCAGGTAAGATCCAGCTGCTGTCCGTGGAGCGGACTGCCGGTAATCCGAAATATCGCGGTAGTATCGAGATTGCTGAGGATGAGAACGGATTATTAATTATAAATGAACTTCCGCTGGAGGAATATCTATACGCTGTCATACCAAGCGAGATGCCTACCAGCTATGGACAGGAGGCATTAAAGGTACAGGCAGTCAGCGCCAGAAGCTATGCTTACAAGCATCTTATGGCCAACAGCCTGAGACAATACGGTGCCCATGTGAATGACAGCTCTTCCTATCAGGTATATAACAATCTGGCTGAGAATGAAGATTCAATTCTGGCGGTTAAGGATACCTATGGCAAGGTAATCGAGTATGAGGGAGAAGTTATAACAGCTTATTATTCCTCTACCTCCAGCGGACATTCGGCAAACCCTTCCGATGTCTGGGCCAATGACGGCGACATGCCGTATCTTGACGGTAAGCTGCTCTTGATGGAAGGGCAGGGATCGGAAGACCAAAGTGATGCCAGGGAACTATACAGTGATTTATCCTCAGAGGAGACCTTCCGCAGCTTTTTGAAGGCTGAGGATTTCAATACAGTGGATAGCGGTTTTAGCTGGTACCGCTGGAATGTAACCATCAGTGTAAAAGATATTAAAAAAGAGATTGATGCCAAACTTGAGAAACGGTATAATGTCAATTCTAATCTGATCCTGACAAAGACAGGAGAATCGGATGACGGAATCGATATCTTTGAAAGCATACCGGTTAAAACGGTGGGATCGATTAAGGATATTCAGGTCCTTACAAGGAGACCCAGCGGAATCGTATATGAATTATTGATTGTGGGAAGTGAATGTACTATAAAGATCAGAACGGATTATAATATCAGAGCGATGCTTGCTCCCGCATACGATACATTAGTACGTCAGGACGGCAGCGGAGTGGAGGGCATGAGCCTTCTTCCCAGCTCCTACTTCGTTATCGATAAAAATATGGATAATGATACATTGGAAAGCATAACAATAAGCGGAGGAGGCTATGGCCACGGGGTAGGCGCCAGCCAGAACGGTACCAAGGCACTGGCTGATTCCGGCATGAAATGCGAGGATATCATATCATATTTTTATAATGGCACGGAACTGGGATATATCTATGAATGACCTGAAGGTATACCTTGATGGGTATGATTTACATCAATAAAAGTAAATGCCGGGGAATGGTGTGCCTACCTGTGAATGACCGGTTCCTCCGGCAGCCTCCGGTACAGATTCTTCACCTTATGCATAAATACCTTATTTTCAAACAGCAGATTACACTCTGCACCCAGGAATAGGAGATACATGCAGAAGTACATCCACAGCATGAAAAGCACAACGGCAGTAAGGCTGCCATAGGTTGCCTCATAATTGGAAAAATGGTCAATATAATAGGAAAATGCATACGAAAAGCCCATCCAGCCTGCAGCACATATCATCGCACCGGGCAGCTCGCTCATGATACTGGCTTTCCGATTAGGGACCACTGCATAGATAAGCAGAAAAAAGATGATTAATACGACCAGGCCGAGAATGGTTCTGAGGCTGATGATAAGCAAAGCAGCATCCATCAGCTTCGGAACCTTTTGCTCGATCCAATAATAAAGCCGGTTACCGAAGACGAACAGAATCATGGTTACAATCAGCATAACAGCAAAAATTAAAGTATAAATTGCGGAGATCAACCTCAGGTGCAGGTATTTTCTGGTTTCATTGATTTCATATACCGCATTCAAGCCCTTGAGGATAGCAAGAAAGCCCTTGGCGGCGGACCATAGGGCGGTAATTGCAGTAACTGATATTACGGTGCTGGAGGCCGTGGTAGTGTAGATCTGATCGATAAAGGAACTGATCATGACATCCACAGTGTCGGGAAAAATCTGTGTGAAGGTCTGTCTTAAAGCTTCCTCCTCCAGCGGGAAGAATTTTACTATGCTTAATAACAGCATGATAAAAGGGAAAAAAGAGATAATGATAAAGAAAGCAGCCTGCGCAGAAAAGGCTGCAACATGATCATCCCTAATTTTCCTGGAGAATAAATTAATAAGCCGAAACGTTGCTCTAATCATAGCTACCTCCGCGACGTATGTCCTGCCGTCCAATCATAATGGTTTTATATGATATATACCAGTTAATCATGTTTTTACATACGATATGTTATTAAGACCTTACTTTATTATATGACACAATATATCATGCTATCCTTAGAAATTTCATGATAAGCAGATACAACCCGGTTATTATTAAAGATAACACAGAAACAGCAAAAGGAAAAGATGAATTAATATTTTTCAATGGGCAGGAGGGAATCAATTCAGTCCAGTAGATAATTATTCCTGCTTTTGAATAAAATTACTAAAAAAAGCTAATTAAATAACGAAAATAATACGATATATATAAAATATGGTAAGTATCAGTTTTGACAAAATACGACTATGTTTTGTTTTCCAAAGTGGATAAAGCTGACATTAAACAGCTTTAATTATATAGGATTTAAAGAAATGCTTTTAGAACAAAGGAAAAATATAGGATCAGAGGAACTGTATAGGAGGAGAAGAAGTTGAAGAAGAATTTAGTTTTTAAGAAAAAGGCAGAGGGCAATGATATTAAACAGCAGAAACATACTAATGGATTATCCGGTGTAATCGGTAATATTCCATTCTTTAAAAACAAATCGTCATTGCGTTTTAAACTACTTGTATCTTTTATCGTACCGATCGCATTTCTTATACTGCTTGGTGTTGTGTCTTTTACAGTGGCAGCGTCCGGAATAAGAAACAGCTACAGGGAATCATCTGTTCAGACACTAAATATGACGGGGAAATATCTGCTGTTCGGTATAGATTCTGCCGAGGATACCGCGATACAGTACTCCGTAGACAAAACAATAATCAAATATTTTTCCGATATTTATGGAAGTGACATTATTGAAAAGAGTAAGGATATAACCACGATCAATAACACGATTTCAGCAAAACAGATAACGGATTCGTTTATTGAAAATATTTTCTTAATATCTGATAAGACAAAATCACTGATGACATTAAATAATACCCAGGAAGAACTCTATGCCAGGATTACGGAAAGTGAAATAGGCCAATCGATAGTGGATAGCAGGTTAAAGGCGATATGGATCGGTAAGAGTGATCAGATCGATGAAATACTGGGAACAAAAGCGACCGATTATTCCCTGAGGCTGATCAAAGGTATGCAGAATATTAAAGGTTATATTATCATTGATGTCAGTTCCGATATTGTGAAGGATATTCTTGCCGATCTGCAATTTGACGATTCCGGTATTCTTGCAATGGTAACAAAAGACGGCAAGGAAATTACACTGGAGGATTACCAGGAAGCCATATTCAGTGATAAAGACTTTTATCAGAAGGCGCTAGAAAAAGAGGATGTCAGTGGATCCGAATTTGTCGGCTATAAGGGTAAGGATTATCTGTTCATGTATTCAAAGATCGGTGAATCCGGTGCCATGCTTTGTGCTCTCATGCCGAAGGAGATAATTACGCAGCAGGCCAACGGTATTAAAATGGTTACCATAGTCATCGCTATTGTGGCAAGTCTGATAGCAATTACCATAGGCTTAATCATATCGAGCGGTATTGACAAAACGATTAAAGGAATTATCCATGGTTTAAAGGAAGCTGCCAAGGGAAATCTGACGGTAGAATTTAAATCAAAACGAAAAGATGAATTCCGTATGCTGATTCAAGAGATTCAAAATACATTTACCAACATGAAGCAATTGATACAGAAAGCAAATCAATCAAGCAATAAATTAAAGGAATCCTCGGCTAATGTATCAGATACATCGACGCAATTTTTAAAGTCCTCCAAGGAGATTACTTCGTCCATCAGGGAAATTGAACAGGGAATCATGCAGCAGGCAAAGGATGCTGAGGAATGCCTGCAATATATGGACAATCTTTCGAAGAAGATCATTGTGGTCAGTGATGATACCAAAGAGATAAACCAGCTTGCAATTGATACAAAGACAAGCATCAGCAAAGGCACCGACTGTACCTATGACTTAAACAGCCAGACAAAATCCACCATAAGTATAACCACCAATATCATAAGTGAAATAGAGAAGCTGGCAACCAAGTCGTCCTCCATAAACAGCATCTCCAATGTTATCAGTGATATAGCAAGCAGTACGAACCTGCTGTCACTGAATGCTTCAATTGAAGCAGCCAGGGCCGGTGATGCGGGAAGAGGCTTTGCGGTAGTAGCAAGTGAGATAAGGAATCTGGCTGAACAGTCCAAGCAGTCGGCGGATGAGATTAAAAAGATCATAAACAGTATCCAGGAGGATACCAAGAGCGTACTGCAGACAGCGCAGGCGTCGGGGGAAGTATTGCAGGCTCAGGAGGAAGCGGTAAAGAACACAACGGATTCTTACCAGAGTATTAATGAAAATGTTGAAAAATTAATGCGGCGCCTGGATAATATAACAGAAAATGTCGGCAATATTGAGGATGCGAGAGTAAGTACCCTGGGAGCCATAGAGAATATATCTGCGGTACTGGAAGAGATTGCGGCCTCCTCCAATACAGTGAACCATACTTCCAATGAACAGTTAACATCAGTAGAGATTCTGAATCAATCTGCAGCTACCTTAAATGATAATGCGGACGAGCTGTTAGGAGCGATCCATATATTTAAAATTTAAGTGATTTTCTGATTTAGTACCTTGGGGCGTGTCTGTAAGGCGGCAAAACCGCAGGAATCGGCAGGCCAAGGGCAAACATAAAGAAAAAGAGCAGGTTATGACCAATAAATCGGTTTATAACCTGCTCTTTTTAAATAAGGATTCGGGTATCATAAGTCATCCGTAATGTAATGAATATATATCCACATATATTCATCTCTTCACATTAATCTGACTTATATTTGATACCCGGATCCTTATTTTAATGATCCTTATTTTAATCAATAAAAAATTATCAGTAAAATAGCATAAACATTTTCCTGACAATTAAGTGGTATAAGAACATATCAGAGATACCCGCTTTTGTGCAGGTTATGGTCTGCTGTCAGCATATAAAACCTCCAATTAATATTTTTTAAACATTTTATAAGCAACTCATAAACAAATAAGCGGTAGGATAAATACATCAAATGAAACAGAACATTTGAAATACCCTATATAAAGGAGTCGTTATAATGAGTGATGTTCAAAAGGATACTAATTTAATTGCCAATGAGTACAGAAGTGTAACAGTTCATAAGAATATGGAGGCCTTATGGAGGGATAGCTTTGCAAATTTCGGATGGAAATTCGGGAAAAGCGAACCGGCAATCGTAAACCATGTATGGGGACCGCTGCGTGTTATGCTGGCACCGCTTGCGATCATCCCGGGCAGTCCCTTTGCCAGGATGGTTGTGGATCATAAATCGGACAGCAGGGTCGAGCTGAAATTCCGGCGTGAGAGGAATATTGCAAAGAAGTCGGAGCTGAATCAATTGCAATCACGGTTTGAAGCTTGTGCCGCCGAGATTGATAACCTGGAAGGGTCAAAGAAAAATACGGCGACAGCGGCGGCTTATATAGTTGGCCTTGCGGGTACGGTATTCATGGGGGCCTCGGTCTTCAGCTATCTGGCCGGTATGCTGCCTCTCAGCATTATGATGGCAGTTCCGGGATTTGCATTATGGATTCTGTCTTATTTTATTTATCAGGCTGTGAAGAATGGAAGAAAAAGAAAAATATCACCTTTGATAGAGAAACAGTATGATATGATTTATGAAATCTGCAGGAGTGCCAGTGGAATTCTTCATGCAGAAAAGTCCGTATTATAAGATAATGCATTCATTGAAAAGAAATATAACCGGCCTAAAATTAAAATAAAGGAGAAATTATTATGAGTGAAAGTACAAAAAACGAAGGCAGTTTTATCGGTTATGAATACAAGGATGTAACGGTAAAACATAATATGGAGTCGGTATATGCGGACGGCTATGCCAATTTCGGCTGGGCACTCGAGGGTACCTCAATACCTATTCAAAGTATCGGCAGTATAACCATGAAGTTCAAAAGAGACCGAAAGATACGGAATAAAGCAGAACTGAGCAGACTTCAGCGTCAGTTTGATGCCTGTGTTGCGGAGATTGAGGCACTGGAGCAGTCTAAGGTTATCGGTGCGTCCGCAGTTGCTTATGTGACCGGTATCATAGGAACAGCCTTCATGGCCGGCTCGGTATTTGCATACCTTGCAGGTATGCTGCCATTTTCCATTATACTGGCTATTCCCGGTTTTATCGGCTGGATTATTCCGTATTTCAGTTATTGTGCGATCCATAAGAAAAAAGCAGATAAGGTATCACCGTTAGTCGATGCAAAATACGATGAAATCTATGAGGTATGCGAAAAAGCAAATAGTCTTGTGAATAGTTTATAAAATTATGATAAAAAGTATATCAGATAAAAACATTGAATATGAAAAATTGATAACAGGATTGCCAAAAATAAAAAGCTTCACGCTTTCGAAAGGAGAAGAGAGGTATCAGGGAATTAATCGGCCGCTATATGGGAAATTATCAGGACCGAACGGTAGCTTCCACAAGAGTATCACTTGCAGGCAATGCATTCACAGGAATTATTAAGCTGGTGCTTGGCTTATATCTCATCTCTGGATGGTTTATTACGAATTCGTTATATTATCTGATCCTTTGCATTGCACGAGGCCAGGCGCTTAACAAATATACAATGGCCAAACATATTGAAGACCCCCGCGAAAGATACAACATGGAATTTGCCGTCTATAAGCGCAGCGGCATCTTCCTGTGTCTGCTTGGGGTATCCTATCTGCTTGTCTGCCTGCGGATGTACGTAGTGGGAGATGCCGCCGTATATGGAGGGTATACCGTATATCTGGTAGCAGCCATTGCTTTTACTAAGTTATGTCTTGCCGTACATGGTACGGTCATTACCCGGCACAGGAAGGATCCTATCATATCGACATTAAAGATTATCAGCTTTACCGATGCCATGGTATCTATTGTGGTAACTCAATATACACTGCTTACCATGACATCATCTGCCGGTGCAGTAACCAGCAGTGCACTGCTCGGAATGGGCTGCAGTGTTGTATTCGCAGGGATAGGAGTGTTCATGCTGATGAAAAAGAAAAACACTAGTGTACCGACAAGCTGATGTCTTCAGCAGATGCGCAGAATGAATTTTCAGTCTGCAAGGCGGCGGAATGAGGCGTGGCGGCGGCTGTGTCGACTGACGGCAACGCTGCAAAATGGAAATAGGCAATAGATGAAGATGTCAGCTGTTACCCCAGGCCTGCCTCTTTGGCAGGTTCTTTGCATTATGTTCTTGCTGTCGGGGACAGAACTAATTATAATTATTAATAAAGGAAGAAAATAATAGGTAATAATACAAATATAGATTTGGATACAAACATTTTTTAACATTTATACCGCAGTATTATCTTAGATTGATAAAAATGACTTTCGCAGTCACTCGAAATTAATGTAAGCTTAATATAATGGGAGGTTCCGTATGATTAATATACTTGTGGTGGAAGATGATATTAAGATTAATCAGATCGTAAGCACATATCTGAATGATCACGGTTATAATGCCAAGGGGTGCTTAAATCCCAGGGAGGCGTATGATCTGATGTATAATAATCTGTATGATCTGATTATCTCCGATATTATGATGCCGGAGATTGACGGTTTTGAATTTGCGGCGGCAGTAAGGGATTTAAACAAGACAATTCCCATTCTTTTCATGACAGCCCGTGATGATATGTCCTCGAAGCAAAAAGGCTACCGTGCGGGAATAGATGATTATATGGTGAAGCCGGTTAATATGGATGAGCTTCTGCTGCGGGTGGGAGCGCTGCTCCGCCGTGCCAATATTGCCAATGAAAAGCGCCTGACCGTGGGGAGTCTAGTGATGGATTCCAATGAAATGACCGCTGTGGTTAACGGGGAAGAGATCCCGGTGACTGTACGGGAATTTAATATACTTTATAAGATGCTTTCCTATCCGAAGCAAACCTTTTCCCGTGCCCAGCTTATGGATGAATTCTGGGGCCTTGACAGTGAAACCAGCCTCCGGGCCGTGGATGTGTATATTACAAAGTTAAGGGACAAGTTCTCCTGCTGCACGGATTTTAAGATAGTTACGGTGCATGGACTGGGTTATAAGGCGGTAATCACATGAGAAAGAAGCCGGTAAAGGATGGCAGGGTGAAGAAACAGCATTTTTCCTGGTATGAATACCTGCTGACGTTTTTTATATTATTGGTATTATCTGCAGGACAGGGTATGATTTATGCTGAATATATGAACATTGAGAGCATGCCCGCGGAATATATCTGGGGAATGCTTGGATATTGGGCAATCGTAAGCGCTGTATTCTGTATCGTGACCACCCGTCAGAAATTCCTTGCCTATGATAAGCCCATGCGTAAGCTGAGTGAAGCGGCAAAGCAAGTGGCGGAAGGGGATTTTTCGGTGTATCTGGAGCCGCTCCACAGAGCGGATAAGCTGGATTATGTGGATATTATGTTCGAAGATTTTAATAAGATGGTTGAGGAGCTGGGGAGTATCGAGACTTTAAAGAATGATTTTATAGCCAATGTCTCCCATGAGATAAAAACCCCGCTGGCGGTTATCCAAAGCTATGCCGCAGCCCTGCAGAGTGAAAGCCTGTCCTTTGACAAACGGAAAGAATACACCGATACGATAATAACCTCTTCCCGGAAGCTTGCCGCACTCGTGACAAATATACTTAAGCTTAACCGTATTGAGCATCAGATTATTCAATTGAATCCGGAACCCTATGATCTGTGCCGCCAGCTTAGCGAATGTGCCCTTTCCTTCGAAGAAGCCTGGGAGCGAAAGGGCATCGAATTCGAAGCAGATATGGACGATTGCGCCATGATTCGGGCAGATGCCCAGATGCTTGAGATCGTATGGCATAATCTCTTATCCAATGCCATAAAGTTCACGGAACCCGGCGGGAAGATTATTCTGACCCAGACCTCGGATGAAGATTCCATAACTGTATCGGTTTCAGATACCGGATGTGGAATGAATGAGGACACGATGAAGCATATTTTTGATAAATTCTATCAGGGTGATACCTCGCACTCCAGTGAAGGCAACGGTCTGGGGCTGGCCCTTACCTTAAAGGTAATTGAACTGGTGGAAGGAACCCTGACGGTCAATAGTGAACAGGGGAAAGGTTCGACCTTTACCGTACGATTAAAAACAGAACCATAAGCCGAAGGATATCTTATAAAGAAGCGGTACCGTACGAAAGAACTGTTGCAATGCATATATGCAGAGCAGCAGTTTTCTATTGTAATTTCGGCCTGGGATCATACCATAAGTTTCAAACTGTTACCCTGGCAAAAGATATGGAGACAGGGAAAGCACTAGCTGGCGGAGTATCCCGAAGGATGTCCGGCGGCCGGAAGAAGATATCATCTGCGTCCATGCCCGCTGCTTACAAACAATCAATAAACAATAGAGTTAAAATATAGTTATGCGTCAATAATAATAATAACGGCTGGTGTCGAAAAATAAAATAACCTGCAGATCGGACAGTAAAATGATCTGTTAACATGGATTTGTATAATTTTTTTCTGATTTATAATAGTAATAATGCCTTAAAACTCTTGATTTTTATAACTTTTATAGTATGATGATAGGTGTGATGAAAAATTTACCTGCTATATATAATATATATGTTCTGACAGCAACTTAAAAAATTATAAGGTCTGTGAAAGGAATGGATGCGGCCATGATTAATTTTGATGATGAAATAGAGAAGTTTCAACCGAGTCTGGAGATTGAACAGGCGGAGGATGTCATTAATAACAATGATTTAACGGACGTCACCGATATTTTGAAGGAATTACTTAAAGGAAACAAGGATAATAAATAACTTGGTGAGATAAATGTTAAGATTACAATAGACAGGTGGGATGATATGATTTGCCCGAATTGTGGAAGTAATATGTCGGACAAAAGAAAGCGCTGCGACAGGTGCGGCACGGATTTAATTATATACAGGAAGATATTTAGGGCTTCCAATCTGCTTTATAACGACGGTCTGGCGAAAGCAAGAGTAAGGGATCTGTCCGGTGCAGTTATTGTTCTTCGCAAAAGCCTTGATTTAAATAAATTGAACACCAGCGCAAGAAATCTTCTGGGACTCGTATATTATGAGATGGGAGAGACGGTCGCTGCATTAAGTGAATGGGTGATCAGCAAGCATTTTCAGCCTTCCGATAATGATGCGGATGAATATATCTATAAAGTGCAATCGAATCTTACGAGACTGGATGCTTTAAATCAGGCAATCAAGCGGTATAATACGGCTCTTAATATGGCGAAGCAGGGCAGTGATGATCTGGCGGTTATCCAGTTAAAGAAGGTAGTAAGCCTGAATGCCAACTTTATCAGAGCCTACCAGTTATTATCTTTGCTGATCATGAAGACGGGTGATACCGAAAGAGCAAAGAGATATCTGCTGAAGGCAAGTAATATCGATGTGTCCAATACGACAACCTTACGTTATCTTAGAGAGCTGGAAGCTTCTACGGTGAAAAGGGATGCGGATGCCAATCCGGAGGCGGAGCAGAATTCAGCGGGCGCCATCATGCCCATATCCTCTTACCGGGAGGACAAGCCCAATATCATAGCCTATGTCAATCTGGTGATCGGGGTGATTATCGGCCTTGCGCTGGCAGCCTTCCTGATCATTCCGACAATCAAGAATAATATTACCGATAATGATAATACGGATAATACGGATAACGGATATACCTTGGCGCAGATACAGGCAAAGGATGAGCAGATCAGTGAACTGGAGGGTGAGATTGCCGGACTTGAGCAGGAGAAGAAAGATCTGCAGACTCAGCTGGATAATGTTGTGATTCCTGAGGATACGGCAAATAAATATATGGTTTTATTTGAGGCGGCCGATGATTATATTACCGAATTATTAAAACCGGCAAATCAAAGGGAACTGATACCCATAGCGGATACACTGGCAGGCATCGATGACTCGGATATTGAGCTGGAGCCGGCCGTGATGCTGCTGGCCGGGATGAGAGAAGCAACTTACCCTGAGGCTGCAGCCAGCTATTATGATGAAGGTCATGACCTGTACGGTGACAGACATTATCAGGAAGCCCTGGACAAGCTGGCAAAGGCCATGGTCTTTGATCCGGCGGACGTCCATGCTATATACTTTACCGCAAGAGCCTACCACCGATTGAATGATACGGCGAATGCAATAAAATATTATACGATTGTCATTACTGATTTTCCTGATTCCAACAGAGCCTCCAGTGCAGAGGATTTTCTTGCGGAGCTGCAGTAATAGCAGGAGAATATCAAACAACATAGGATAAGAGTAAGAAAAGACGTTTTATGTCGATTGGCTGGAGCCAATCCATTAAAGGTCTTTTTTTATCATACAGGATTTGCCTTGATATCTAAGGTCCATAATGCATTTAGAAGAATCTGTATGTTAGGAGGCATAAAACAGATGCAGGAAAATGAAAAGTTAAAAGGTCATATCAATAAACAAGGAGAGGAGGGAGCAGCCTTTGAAATCTATCAGCGCTGTCTGATTATCCGGCTGAACGGTGAGCTGGACCACCATAATGCGCTGAAGATCAGGGAAAAGGCGGACAGACTGATTGATCGCAATAATATCAAGCATATCATCTTCGATTTTGACCGGGCAGGATTCATGGACAGTGCAGGTATCGGAGTCATCATGGGAAGATACCGCAAGGTCATATTTATAGGGGGAAAAACAGCGGTAGCCAATGTTAACTCCACGGTGGACCGAATATTTCGAATATCCGGACTTTACAAGATAATCGAAAAATATGAAACAGTGGAAGCCGCGTTAAATATTATTCAGAAGGCTTAAGGCGAAAAATTAATATTCATATAGCAAACCGGTGTATAGTGTTTGCTGCATTTATGAATTGAGAAAAGGAAAGGGGATAAGTTACGTAATGAATGATAAGAATGAAATGACCTTATTATTTGAAAGCAGATCACAGAATGAAAGCTTTGCCAGAACAGTCGTTGCCGCTTTTGCAGCCCAATTGGATCCCACCATTGAGGAATTAGCGGATATTAAAACAGCAGTATCGGAGGCCGTGACCAATTCCATCATTCACGGGTATGCGGATTGCTTAGGTATCATTCGTATGCATTGTATTGTAACAGGCAATGAACTTACGGTGGAAATAGTTGATGAAGGTGTCGGTATCGAGAATATAGAGAAAGCGATGGAGCCGTTATACACTACCAGGCCGGAGCTGGAGCGGTCGGGCATGGGTTTTTCCTTCATGGAAGCTTTTATGGATGAAATTGAGGTGGAATCCTTATTAGGGAAAGGGACTACGGTCAGGATGAAGAAAAAGGTCGGTAAATCGGACAAGTTAAAAGGATTATTGCAGGATGAGATGAAAAAGGGTGTCTTCAAGCCCTAGCCATTAGAAATAGGGAAGGAAGTGAGGTTTAATGTGGATACGCTGGAACTGATAAAGCGGTCTAAGGAAGGAGATAAGGAAGCCAGGGACCGTGTTGTCACTGAAAACGTCGGCCTTGTCTGGAGTATCGTCAGAAGATTTGCAGGCAGAGGGCATGAGATGGAGGATTTATTTCAGATAGGGAGCATCGGTCTGATTAAAGCAATTGATAAATTTGATTCCTCCTATGAGGTAAGATTCTCAACCTATGCCGTGCCTATGATAACCGGTGAGATAAAACGGTTTCTAAGGGATGACGGGATGATTAAGGTAAGCAGGTCCTTAAAGGAATCGGCTGCCAAGATCCGGATGGTACGGGAGAGATACGGGAATCTGCTAGGGCGTGATCCCACCATCGATGAGATTGAAGATGAGCTGGGAATGGCAAAGGATGAGATTGTGATGGCACTGGAGACGGGTGCCGAAGTGGAATCATTATATAAAACCATATATCAAGGGGACGGAAGTCCAATATTTTTGATTGATAAGTTGGCAGAGACGAAGGATGAAAGTGAAGATTTAGTGGATAGGCTGGCTCTGAAGGAGATTATTGCCTCTCTGGATGAGAAGGAACAAGAGATAATCAGGCTTAGATACTTTAATGATAGAACGCAGACGGATATCGCAAAGGAGCTGGGAATTTCACAGGTTCAGGTATCCCGGATGGAGAAGAGGATTTTAAAAATAATGAGGGAACGGCTGGGTGCCTAATGCTAGATATTCCCAGTATAGTTAAATTTATTAAACGCATAATAATATAGAGAAATATGGAAAAGAGCATCAGATGAAAGGTCTGATGCTCTTTATTATAATGGAGGTGCAATATGGCGGCGAAAAAGAAATATCTTTTAATTGCTGCGTTCATTGTGGTCACGGCAATTATTATAGTAATATGTGTCAGCATTCTTATGGGCGGACAAGCTACTGATTTTGACGGCACATTGGTTTATGATCGATTGGAGGCATTCTATGGCTAATCAAAAAAAAGAACCCATATCCAAGGTTCTTAAAGAACAGGATACGAAGAAGCGAAACGATAATTATAACAAATATGTAAAAGCAATCACACCAAAGCACAGCGGTATAGGGAATATGTGCAAAGCCTTTCTGGTGGGCGGGATCATATGCACAATAGGACAGGGATTTATAGAATATTATAAATTCCTGGGTGCGGATCTGGAAGCAGCCAAATTATACAATACAGTCACACTGGTATTCCTGGCCATCCTTCTGACCGGTCTGGGAATCTATCAGAAGATAGCAAAATTCGGAGGAGCCGGTACCCTTGTACCGATTACAGGCTTTGCAAATTCAATGGCAGCGCCTGCTGTTGAGTATAAAAAGGAAGGGCAGGTATTCGGTATCGGCTGCAAGATATTCACCATAGCGGGACCGGTTATCCTGTACGGAATCTTTATTTCCTGGGTTCTGGGATTGATTTATTATATTCTGAAAATGCTTGAAGTAGTATAGATGGGAGTTGATCATATGTCAGATGGAAATCAAACGAAAATGATTGGAAAACAAAGCGTCCGGTTCCAAAACCCACCCTGCATCATCGCAGCGGCTTCCGTGACAGGAAAGAAGGAAGGAGAAGGCCCCCTTGGCAAGCTGTTTGATATTGTCCAGGAGGATCCCATGCTGGGGAAGAACACCTGGGAGGAAGCAGAGAGCGAGCTGATGAAGCAATCTTCAGCCAAGGTCCTTCAAAAGGCAGGACTAAAAAATACGGATATACGCTATCTGGTAGGCGGAGATCTCCTGGGTCAGCTGATTGCCACCTCATTCGGCGTGTCCGAACTGGAGATACCTATGTTAGGTATCTACGGAGCCTGCTCCACTATGGGAGAAGCCATGTCGGTGGGTTCCATGCTCATCGACGGTGGATTTGCGGATCGGGTATTGGCCATTACCTCGAGCCATTTTGCAGGAGCAGAAAAGCAGTTCCGTTTTCCGCTGGATTATGGCAATCAAAGACCATACTCAGCCACCTGGACGGTTACCGGCAGCGGCGCCGTGATCTTAGCAGACCGCAAATACCTTACCCGCTCCGGAGAACCGGTAATTACCATAAAAGGAATAACCACAGGCAAGATTGTAGACTATGGTATTAAGGATTCTATGAATATGGGAGCTGCCATGGCTCCGGCCGCTTATGAAACCATAAAACAGAATCTGCAGGATTTTGGAGTCGAGCCCTCCTATTATGACAAAATAATAACCGGTGATTTGGGGTATATAGGTAAGAATATCTTAATTGATATGCTAAAAGAGAATAATTATGATATCAGTAATAACCATACGGACTGCGGTATCGAGATCTTTGATAAGGACAGTCAGGATACCCATGCAGGAGGCAGCGGATGCGGCTGTTCGGCGGTCACCTTCACCAGTTACATCCTTAAACAGATGAGAGAAGGAGCCTGGAAGAGGGTGCTGTTCATCCCCACAGGAGCACTTCTCTCCCAGGTTAGTTTTAATGAAGGGAAATCCGTACCGGGTATTGCCCACGCTGTCATGGTAGAAACGGAATGATTCGGCAGACAGGGATATACCGGACGGAATATCTCTGTTCACAGGAAATAATTTTGTTACAAGGAAATTATTTCATTATAGATACAACAAATATGCGAAATTCGATAAGGAGCGGATGATATGGATTATTTAAAGGCATTTTTGATAGGCGGCGCCATATGTGCGGTGGTTCAGATATTACTGGATAATACCAAGCTGATGCCCGGCCGGGTGATGGTTATCCTGGTCTGCGCCGGTGCTGTTCTGGGAGCTCTGGGTATCTATGAGCCCTTTGCAAAATGGGCAGGTGCAGGTGCAGGAGTTCCGCTGACAGGCTTTGGGAATGCTCTCTTTAAGGGAGTGAAGGAAGCTGTGGATAAGGAAGGATTCATCGGTATCTTCAAGGGAGGGTTTACCTCTTCGTCTGTCGGTGTCTCGGCGGCATTGATCTTCAGCTATATGGCATCTTGGTTTTTTAATGCAAAGATGAAGTCATGACCCAGGTCATTAACTAAGGTGCGGAATTAGAGGAGGTACCGGGATTCCGTATGGGAAGCAGGATAAGCGGGAGCAGGAGAAACGGGAAGCAGGCATCCCTGCTTCCCGTTTCTCATACACTACCTATTCTTTATTTATTATAATTTAATTACGGAAAGATATCATCAAAGAATCCAGGTAACAGGTCGTTGTCCGGATTGCTGTCATCATCAGTGTCATTATCCGTTCCGGAGTCGTCCGGGTCAAGGATATCGGTATCCCCGTTATTGGCGGGAGGAGTAACCACCGGCTGCGTAGGTTCCTGGACGGGAGGAAGTGTAGTGGCATTTCCGTTATGGATGCTGCAGTAATTCTTAGGCAGAACATAAGGAGTATCCGCTGTCTTTCCTGTCTCATCCTTGATCAGCAACACCTTTTCAACCACTTTATCCGCCGGGCAGGCGTCTGTGGCCAGGGCTTTGGATTCCGTACAAATATATGCCTTAACGTGGACGTCACATTTTTCCGTGGGTTCCGTACCCTTGGCAAAATATTCGACCTTGGTGGAATTCCCGCCTTCATAATGGTCGCATATGCCTTCCGAGGCAAGCTTACCGGATTTGGTACAGATAGTTGCCTTGACAATGGAATCGGGCATTGTAAATTCTCTGCGCTCCTGTTCCTTCTGGATCACGATTTCTTCCATGATCTTCTTCCAAAGCTTTCTGGGATAGGTTTTATCTGCCTGGGTAATATTGTTATTATCAAAGCCGGACCAGATAGAAGCTGTATAATATGGCGTAAAGCCGCAGAACCACAGATCATAGTAGCTGGAGCTGGAACCCGTCTTGCCGGCGGAGGGCATATCAACATTAGTCAGTCTGGCAGCGGTTCCGGTACCGATCTTAACGACATCCTGCATGGCGCTGGTTAATAACCACGCGGTAGATTCTTTCATTACCTGCTCCTGTTTCGGCTTATTCTCCAATAAAACCTTCCCGTTATGATCCAGTATCTTGGTAAAGAAGATAGGCTCCGTATAGACCCCGCCATTGGCGATAGCGGCATAAGCCGCAGTCAGCTCGTGATTGTAAACACCATAGGTCAGACCGCCCAGGGCCATGGGGTAGTTTATATCGGAAACGGTTCTTCCGTCCGACTTTATTTCAGATTCAACCAGGGTAGTAATACCGAGCTTTTTAAGATACGTATAACCCAATTCGGGCGTTACTTTTTCAAAAGCCCTAACTGTTACAATATTCATGGAATTCCAGATGCCTTTTCTCAGGGTGGTAAGCCCTTCATACTTGCCCGTATCCGTCCAGTTGCTGACTTCGGTCTCAGTTCCCGGATAATAATAAGGACCGGAATCATCCTGGACACTTGCAAGAGTCAAGCCTATGCCCGGAAAATCCAGAGCGGGAAGATAAGTGGATAATACCTTGAAGGTGGAACCGGGCTGGCGTTTTGTATTGGTTGCCCTGTTTAATGTACGGTTACCTTCCTTCTTGCCTCTTCCGCCGATAATGGCAGCGACTTCACCGGTTTTATTATCCATGACTACGAAAGAAGACTGGGGCTGTATGATCATATTTATCGTTTCGCCCAGTATGCTGTCTCCATCCTCCAACATATCCTGCCGGAAGGCATCTATCTTTGCCTGCATATCATCCTTATCCAGGAAGAGCAGTGAGAATTTATTTTTGCCATCGTCAACATATAATTTATCCGGATCATCAAAATCCTTATAATATTCCAATAAATCATTCCCATGGTAATGAATGTTGGTGCCGTCTTCCTTCTGTAAAGATAATGCATAGGTTAATTCCCAGTAGGAATTTCCCATGGCAGGGAAATTAGCTTCATCAGCATATGCGTCATCGCAGATTTTCTGAATAACCGGATCCTGGGTGGTAAAGATCTGCAAACCGCCGCTGTATATTAAGTTAAAAGCTTCCGTCTCGGTATAACCAAGCTCTTTTTGCAGCTTTTCCTGCACCTGTTCGATCAGCTCGTCCGTAAAATAGCTGTAATAGGAGGAGGTATCCTTCATGTCATTCACTGTCTGTATTCTTGTATAGACATCATCGGCCATAGCAAAGTCGTACTCACTCTGGCTGATATATTCCTGATCCAGCATCTCATTGAGAACCTCATTCTTACGTTCCTCATTATTCTCCTGATGGGAGATCGGATTACGATATACCGGTGACTGTGCGATCGCTGCGATAGTTGCCGCTTCGGAAAGGGACAGATCTTTGGCATCCTTATCAAAGTACCTCTGGGAAGCAGTCTGAATACCATAGGTTCCCGAACCAAGATTAATTGTATTCAAATAATATTCCAGTATGATATCCTTGTCTAATTTATTCTCCAGCTGGATGGCCAGATATTGTTCCTGAATTTTACGTTTCACGCGTTCAAACAGGGTTGCTTCCCTGCCGCCGTCAAAAATCTGGTTTTTTATCAGCTGCTGTGTCAAGGTACTGGCACCCTGGTCAAATTCCAAGGTTTTCAGACCGCTTACACCCGCCCGGAAGATACCCCGGATGTCAATTCCCTTATGCTCATAGAAGCGTTCGTCCTCAATGCTGATAAAGCTTTCTCCTACATAATCGGGCAGATCTGCCAGCTTAACGTAGGTACGGTTGGAATGGGCACCGATTAACTGCTGGATTTCATTGCCTTCCCTGTCGTATACAAATGTAGTAAAGCCCTGCGGTACTACATCGATCTGCTCGATACTTGGCGAACTGTCAATTAAGCCTTTGGCAAAACCAAAGCCGGCAATGCATCCGGTAATAGCAATAGCTACAAATGCCATGATACACACACGGAATAATGTGATACGCATTTTTGAAATCATACGTGGAGAAGTGGATCTTATATAATGCTGTTTATGTTCTATTCCTTTTTTGCTGTAATCCATATTAACTCTAAATCCTTTCATACCAAAGTGAAGTTTATTGATTTCACTCCATATTGTCCAGTACATCAGTTCATAAAACAAAGCTTGAGCCGGGTCCTATCATAATTTTTGCAGTCAATTATGATAGGATGCTTCGCATCGGAGATGTGCGATTACTATGTCCGATACTTATAATGTCTGTTGACATTATATCACTTGACCGAGGTTTTATAAAGAAAAATTATAATACTTAATATATATGCAACAAAAATGTAATATACTGTAAAATTTGATATAGGAATAAACCAATTTTTATACTCATAATCCAAGATTTAAATACAAACCAATAAATTCACGAAAAGAGAAATTATATTTCTGATGGGAAAACAATTAATTCAGATATCATACAAATATATACTATATATGTAAATAATTACAAATATTATTTGACAGAAAAAGTATAAAATTTAAATTTATTAAAATTTTATGGGAAATAAATCCTAATGAACTTCATAAATACGAATAAATTTTTGCAATATCATGCATAAAAGTTCATGAATCATGTAATTATGTCGAAATATAACGAGGTCGATAAAATGGTGCGGTAATAACTGCTTTTAAAATGGAGATATCTGTGTATAATAAAAATTGTCAGTTATTTCATGTTTAATTTATATGGGGGTAATAGAAATGAAACAGGTACTATTTAGCAACGAGGTATTGCTTGAGGATGCAAGAGTTATGAAATTGGATTATTGCCTGACTGAGAATTTTGCAGATGCGGAGCAATGTGACCCTTACTATGGGGTAAAGATTACCAAGTATCTGGATAATCTGATGGAATCCGATGAGATTAAAGGCATCTCATCATCACGGGAAGCAGTTGTATCCGTTATTAAAAAGCTGTGCCAGTTCGAAGTAACGCCAATCTCCATGGTTGAAATCGTGGATGAATTGGTAACACAGGGGATCTGATTTAGAAAAGGTGTACATAATCATCAAGGACAGTAAAGTATACCTGCCCCAATAGTTCCAAGATAGCTGAACCGTTCGATAGTTCAGCTATTTTTTTTGTCAAATAATCGACCTTTCCCGGTGTAACAAGAAGGACCAGTTCCACAAGCTCAGTGTATACGGAAGACAGAATTGTAATCTGCTCCTGGGCGGCCATGTACTGCAGTTTTCCGACCAGGTTGTAATCGGTGGTTATCTTCAGCTGCTCTCCCAGCTGTTTTGTAATGATTTTACTCCGGTTCAGGCCTTCCAGGGCTGCACCCTGGTATGCTTTCACAAGACCGCCGGTTCCCAATAAGGTACCGCCGAAATAACGTGTTACAATTACAACGATATTATACAGCTCCCGGGAGAGGAGAATGTCCAGCATGGGTCTTCCGGCTGTCTTGCTGGGTTCACCGTCATCCGAGCAGCGCATAATAGGGTTCTCGGTACCGATGATGTAAGCAGAGCAGTTATGTGCGGCATCCCAATATTTCTTCTTCAGGCTCTCAATCATAGCTTCTGCGGCTTCTTCCGTCTCCGCAGAACATACTGTTGCGATGAACCTTGATTTTTTAACGATAATTTCGCCGGTACCGCCTTCGTATACAGTCTTAAATGCTTCCTTCATATGGTCCTGATCCTTTCGTACGTATTTTACAATTCATAAGATGCTTCTGTTGCTTATTCCCTGTCAGATATGATATTATCATAATAATAGCCTACATTTACGGATTACGGAATAAAGTATAATAAAAGAGTAATCCAAAACATTATTCAGTCTATGAAAGGCATGATATTTCTATGAAATTAAAATATATATCCTGGATTCCTTCCGCAGCTATTATGATTATCATTTTCTGGTTTTCCTCCAGGACAGCGGATACCTCTAATGAGAGCAGCATGAACATAGCGGATTCCCTGCTCACAACCTATGAAACCGTAACCGGAGTGGCATACGAGGAGCCCGTGAGAGAAGAGCGGCTGGGGAGCATCAATCACTTCATACGAAAATCAGCGCATTTTAGCGAGTATGCCCTGTTATCCTGCTCATTTATGCTGCATCTGCTGGTTCTGCATAAGAAAGGGAGACAGCTGGTATTACCGCCGGTGCTTCTCTCGGCAGCTTATGCGGTCACCGATGAATTCCATCAGACGATGATCAGTGGCAGAGGCGGGATGCTCAGTGACGTATTACTAGATACATGCGGCGCCGCTGCCGGTGCGATTATTTTTCATCTGATACTGCAGCTGTTTCGGAAGGTCCGGAAGTCGAAACCGGCATAGATGCTACAAAACGGTTTTGTTCTTCAGCGTAACGGTAATCGATCATTGAAAGCATGGATACCAGCCGGCTTTGGTCAATACTTAAGCTCTTGCAGAGATCATCCAGGGTATTGAATTCGTCACGCAGCTTCGTATTCACATAGCTTAACAGGATATGCGGATCCTTCGGTATATTCATAATGTACTCCAATCTGTCGCATTCAGCGGCCGGTGTGTACCTGGGTACACAAGCTTATTCTTATTTCTATTATGCACATTTCAGATAAATTTTCAATATTTAAACCCGGCAGTTTATGCAGACTATGAACCGGCCCGCGGTAATATATGGATTATGGAGGTGTATTCCATGGATTTATTCGATTATATGAGAGAAAATACAATGAAAAAGGAAGCTCCGCTGGCATCCAGGTTAAGACCCGTATCCCTGGAGGAGGTGGTGGGACAGAACCATATTATTGGCAAGGACAAGCTCCTGTACCGCGCCATTAAGGCAGACAAGCTCAGCTCCATTATCTTCTACGGACCTCCGGGAACCGGCAAGACAACTCTGGCAAAGGTGATTGCGGGAACTACAAGCTCCGTATTCACACAGATCAATGCCACCTCCGCCGGGAAGAAGGACATGGAGGCCGTGGTGAAGGAAGCTAAGGAAAACCTGGGGATATACGGGAAAAGGACCATACTCTTCATTGATGAGATCCACAGATTCAATAAAGGTCAGCAGGACTATCTGTTACCCTTTGTCGAGGACGGCACGATCATACTGATCGGTGCAACTACGGAAAATCCATATTTTGAAGTCAATTCCGCGCTGTTGTCAAGATCCATCATATTCGAACTTAAGCCCCTGGATAAGGAGGACATTAAGATACTACTGCAAAGAGCGGTGGAAGACCGGGAACGGGGAATGGGAGCATATAAGGCGGTGCTTCATGAGGATGCATTGGATTTTCTTGCAGATATAGCCAACGGTGATGCCAGATCCGCTTTAAATGCCGTCGAAATCGGAGTACTTACCACGGAACGGGCAGAGGACGGCTTCATTCATATTACCCTGGAGGTAGCCTCGGAGTGTATCCAGAAAAGGGTGCTGAAATATGACAAGGGTGGGGATAATCATTATGATACCATCTCTGCCTTTATTAAGAGCATGCGGGGATCGGATCCCGATGCGGCGATCTATTATCTGGCGAGAATGCTGTATGCCGGTGAGGAGGTAGCTTTTATTGCCAGAAGGATTATGATCTGTGCGGCGGAGGATGTATCCAATGCCGATCCCAATGCCCTGGTGGTAGCAACCTCGGCAGCGCTGGCAGTGGAACGGCTCGGTATGCCGGAAGCCAGGATTGTACTGGCACAGGCGGCGGCATATGTTGCCTGTGCACCGAAGAGCAATTCCGCTATCTGCGCCATCGACGAAGCGACTCAGGTAGTGGAGAATGAGAAAACAGCTAACATTCCTGCCTATCTGATGGATGCTCATTATAAGGGAGCAGCCAAATTAGGACATGGACTTGGCTACCTGTATGCCCATAATTATGAGAATCATTATGTTAAGCAGCAATACCTTCCGGATGAGATTAAGGACCGGGTATTCTATGTTCCCTCCGATAATGGCTATGAGAAACAGATTCAGGAGTATTTTAAGAAGATAAAAGGAGAGGCATTATAGACATAATAATGTCCGTAACGCTCTCCTAAAGTATTTCTATAATTATTAAACAAAATAATCATATGGACGTATTATTTAAGGCCAAAACTCTCAAGACTGATGATATCGTCCGAGAAATCAATATCATCAAGGCTGATAATGTCATCAATGATGCCAATATTACCATCACTGACAATGCCCATCTGAGGAGCCAATATTATCAAGACGTTAATTTCATCTGTAGAGCCAATATTACTATCACTGATGATGCCCATCTGAGGAGCCAATATTAACAATTACAGATAATGCCATCTGTAGAGCCAACATTATCAATTACTGGTAATGTCATCTGTAGAACCAGTATTATCATCACTGATAATGTCATCTGTAGAGCCGATATCATCATTACTGATAATGTCATTTGTAGAACCGATGTTATCATCACTGACAATATCATCTGCGGAATCGATATTATCATCACTGACGATATTATCCGTGAGGTCAAAATTCA
>JAFADH010000158.1 GCA_023424995.1 Bacillota bacterium
AAAATAATGTTCCTGTAATCGGATGCACGGCGCAAAGGCAGCGTCTTTTATCAGAAGTTTAGAATTCAACTTCTTATAACTTATTACAGGAACAAAAATAATGTTCCTGTAATCGGATGCACGGCGCAAAGGCAGCGCCTTTTATCAGAAGTTTGGAATGCAACTTCTGATAACTTATATTACAGGAACTAAAATAATGTTCCTGTAATCGGATGCACGGCGCAAAAGCAGCGCCTTTTATCAGAAGTCTGGAATACAGCTTCTGATAACTTATATTATAGCTAATTCTGTCTCCAGCCCTCCGGCAGATATTTCACCGTCCCGTCAATCATATCGTTAACCAGCTTTTCCACTTCATCCTCCCCGGCTCTGCCCTTAACCAGAGGATCCTTTAAAAATGCCTTCATAACTAATTGTCTGTCACAGGTTAAGGCAGCCTGCAAGACAGTCTCATGATTCTCAACATGGGGCTTTATCAATTCTAAAACCTTCTCGGGTAATGCCCCGGCGATAATCGGCCGGATCGCATCCCTTTCAAATACCGCATTGGTTTCTACAATATCCGTACTCTTAAGATTTGTAATCTGTTTATCGGTATTGGGAATGTTAACATTGCTTATCACTCTGCCTAAGCCGCAGAGTGCTTTCATAAGCAGGATTCCTTCCTCTCCTGTGGGCTGCAACCGTAATTTTTCTTCCCCATTGACCAGTTTGCCGCTTTTTGCAAGACGTCTTTCCAGATCCTCTTTTCTCCAGGCAACGGTAGTCAATCCGTAATTCCAGCTCTTGACCGTATCCGGATCTTTAAGGTAGTCCTCTCCCGGCATGAATTCCGCCAGATGCCTGTCGCCTGCCGCAGCAATCAGTCCGTATCTCAGGAATAAATCAAATTTGACCCTATGCAGGCAGTCAAAGGTTGAATTAGCCCAGTTATTGTCATTCTCGTGAAAGCCTTCTTCATAATGCTTCTCTATGTAATCCCTATAGACGGGAAATAGATCGATCCCCTTATAGGAAGCATGGTCAAACCAGGTAAAATGATTGATGCCCAATACGTTTACAAGGATTTCCTCTCTCTTGATATCCTTTATTCCGGTGGTCTGCTCCGTTATATGCTGCAGCAGCTTCTGGGTTCCGAATACCTCATGGCAGCATCCGAAGGCTTTGATCCCGGGAAATATATGATACAGCGTCTTCACACACAGGGACATGGGGTTGGTATAATTGATGACCCATGCCTTCGGTGCATACCGCTTAATAGCCTCTGCAATCGTAACGAACATGGGAATGGTGCGCAGCGCGCGGTTTATTCCGCCCGGTCCTGCCGTATCACCCACGGACTGGTAGATTCCAAGACGCTCCGGTGTATGGACATCAATCTCCATCTCATCAAAGGTTCCGGGCAATATGGATATTACAATAAAATCCGCACCGGTCAGGGCCGCTTCCATAGTGCCTGCTGTCTCATATTTCCATCTGCCGCATGCCTCCGGTCTGTCATACAGCTTATTGCCTATTATTTTATTGCTTTCCGCTGCAGATATGTCTATGTCATATAAGCAGATGGTTCCGCTCATCTGCTCCTCCAAGGCCAGGTCCGTCATAAAGGTCCATGCCCAGCCTCTGGATCCTCCTCCGATATAAGCTATCTTTACCTCTGTCACTCTGTTATCCTGATACTGCATACTCTTCTACCTCCGCGATGCATAAAATTGTCATCTGTTCTTATATATGAGGGACAGGTGCCTCCCTCATGTCTTTATTCTACTAGACATTATAATATAATATGTTATAATATTCTTATCATATTTTGTGTGTTTTAAGCTGTTTTCAATCTATATTGCACTTTTATCATTATCTTTCACGGAGGATTCTTCTTATGAGACGCGTTGTATTCGAAGAGACGATGGATGGCATCTGCATCGACCGTATCATACGTGATTATGAATATACCATGCCTTCAAAGCATGTTCATGAGGAATATGAGATTTACTATCTCCTGGAAGGAGAACGTTATTATTTTATTGAAAATCAAACCTATTATGTAAAGGAAGGTGATCTGGTATTCGTCAATAAGGGCCAGATACATAAGACAGGTAATGCGGGAAAATCCTATCATGACCGTATCTTAATCGAACTGAAGGAAGAGCCCTTTCATACCTTCCTGTCTTCCATCAGCGGTATATCCATGTCTCAATTCTTCGCTGACGGCTACGGTGTGCTGCAGCTGGACAATGCCGGACAGCATATGGTAAAGTCCCTGCTTTTCGGTATCGCGGATGAACTGCATCACAAGCAGCCCCATTATACGGCTGCCGCCATGATGAAGCTAAGTGCCTTGTTCATCTTTGCGGTCCGCAGCAAGATAAAGGAAAATTCTCCACAGCCGGCAAATCTTGCGGAATCCTCAAAGCATAAAAAGGTAAGTGAGGTCGCCTCCTATATTATGTCCGGCGCTACGGAAGCAAAATCCCTGGATGCTCTCGCAAAGCGTTTTTATATCAGTAAATGCTATCTCAGCCGAATCTTCAAAGAAGTAACCGGCTTTACCGTCAGCGAATATGTGAACATCAACTGTGTTCAAAAAGCGCAGAAGCTGCTCCTGGATACTGACTTAAGCGTCACTGAGATCGCCGATGCCCTGGGATATGAGAGCATCACCTATTTTGAAAAGGTATTCTCCAAGTTCACAGAGACTTCGCCGCTTAAATACCGAAAGCAATACCGTAAACTGTCACAGCCTGTCCGGAATAAAAAACAGGAGGTCGAAGGAAATCCGTAAGAATTCCGCTGCCTCCTGAAGCTTCCATTAACTCTGTCCACATCCCCATACCGACGAAGCTGTGACGGATAGCCTGGAAACAGCTCTGATAATCCCAACGGTAAATTAAAAATACGTTGCTGAAACCTATTGCAGATTCTCATAATGAAAATAATCAAAATCCGAAGGTAGACAGTCGCCGGTCATATCATGGCAATACATTCCAAAATGAGCTCCGGTAAAACCGCGGCAATGCTCATCGGTCAATATCTCCGTGGAGAGGTTTTTCGCTGCGGGGATCCAATGAATCGAATCGTAGGAATATAGAAAGTCTGCCGTTCTCCCCTCTTCCTCCGTCCGGATTCTCAGATGAAGGAGAGTACCCGCCTCTAATGGAATCGGTGCAATCTCATCCGTTATAACCCCGGTATCACTTTTCAGTAGCACCAGAACCGGTTCCCCTGTCTCCTCCAGGGTTTTTCCGAAGAGATAATAGTTCATGGCATCATAAAAATAGGTTAAACCGGCCAGCTGCTCCGGATATACCGGATCAAAATCCACTGCCGTCTGTGCCATAGCATGATACTCGCTCTGTTTTACGGCAATCATTGATACCCTGTGTAACGAATTCAGGGATTCCTGACCGTATAGTCTGAGATACCCTTTCCTGTCAGTTAAGCTCATCCTCTCTCCCAGTGGGATTCGGGGCGATACATATGCCGCATCCAGGGCTTCTTCTTCAAAATCATCCCGGACCGGCTTCTTTTTATAAGGATGCTTCCCGGTACCCGCCGGTTCTTCCACGAAGCCTGCGGCTTTATTGCCGCCATGGGTCAATCGCAGCCAGCCCTCATCATTAAAGAAAACCTTCTGAATTGCCGTTTCCCTGCCCAGTAAGCAGGAAGTGCTGCCCTTCGGCGGTCTTGCACACAGATGAACCATGTACCATTCCCCCCAGGGTGTACTGGTGAAATCTGCGTGTCCGCATTTCTTCAGTTCTTCGTCTTCCTCCCCTTTGGAGGTGAGCATGGGATTGTCCGGATCCACTTCATAGGGACCCCAGATATTCTTCGCCCTGGCCTGGGTCACACAGTGCCCATAACCGGTTCCCCCTTCCGCTACGATGAGATAATACCACCCGTTAATATGATACAGATGGGGTCCTTCCGTATATCCCGCTTCGGTACCGGGGAAGATATTCTTTCTCTCTCCCACCAGCCTGCGGTAAACAGGATCATATTCCTGCAGAAGGATCCCCTTAAAGCCATTTCTCATGTTCACCAGATATTTTCTGCCGTCGCTGTCGTGGAACAGGGAAGGATCAAAGCCGGTGCTGTTCAGATATGCAGGCTCCGACCACTCTCCCAGTATATTATCTGTCTGGACGATATAGTTATGGTTATTATAATAGCGGCCCTTCTTGGTCTTGACATCCGTATATACCAGATAGTAGATACCCTTGTCATAGCTAAGGCAGGGTGCCCACACTCCTCCCGAAGCGGGATCGCCCAGCATATTCAGCTGGCTCAGCCTTGTCAGCGGTGAGGGAAGCTGCTCCCAGTGCTTTAAATCCTTGGAATGAAACAGCTTGACTCCCGGCCACCATTCAAAGGTGGAGGTGGCAATATAGTAATCATTATCCACACGAATGATGCTTGGATCCGGACAAAATCCACGCAGAATGGGATTCTCGATCATAGATATCCTCCATATTAATATATCGTTATGCATATCTATCCTGTAAGACATACGAGTCTGCCTTACAGCTTCTTGGAATAGTATTGCTTTACGTGATGCTTCTGTTTCAGTAAGGAAACGGATTCATATTCTCCGCTTCTACTTCCCACATGCCATTGTCAGGGAAGCCTGTAAGCTGCCCCGGATTATCCCCGTATCCTGCTGCCATCAGCGAGACCGTTAATAGCAGCGAACCGTTGCCCGGCAGATAAAGGGGCAGGTCCCGGCGCAGTCTTTGATAATTATTCCCGCTTTTTACATAGGAATTCTTGGGAGCATCCTTCATAAGAATGTCGATTGCCAGCTCCGGCTTGCCGAGCCTTACGGCTGTCATGGCCATCAGGGCAAAGTCCCAGCCCCACATAGTTGAGAAATCCCAGCATTTAAGCACCTTCTCAAGGGACTTTTCCACCACCGCAGGATCTGCCCTGTATCCCGGCAGAAGTCCAAGCACTCCCAGCATGGAAGGGTGGTCCCGGTGGAATTCCTCATAGGTCAGAGGGCAATTCTCATGTGCCAGATAGAGCCCGTCCCTTTGAGGAAGCTCTGCCATATGCTCAGCCACCGTCCTCCAGTGCTCCGTCGTATAACCAAGCCTTCCTGCCCATTCGATGGCGATCTTCAAGGCAAATGCCCAATATTCCAGTTCAAAGGCAGGATTCCGGGTCTGTCTGGGATCATGCTCTTCCTGCGCGGGAATCAGAGGTGACGGCAGGTCATAACAACCGGCCGCCGGATTATAAACGGCAAGATCACACATATATTCCGCTGTTTCATATATAAGCTCCCAGTATTCCTTGAGAAAATCCTCCCTGTCCGCATCTGCCTTAAAATGTTTTCCTTCCTGTTGATTTTCCTTCCGGGCCAATAAATAATTATTCAAGCTATTATTTAAATTATTATTAGGGATATCTGCCTGTACAGCCTCTTTAAGGAAAGATTCCCCGGAAATTATCTTCTCACGGACATCTTCCTTTTGAAAAGGCTCCTCTGATACTGATTCCTTAATATCTGCTTTGACCCGTAAGACTTTATTATAGGAAGCTTCCCGCTTATAGCTTTGGTAAATCAGCTCCAGCAGATAGATGATGTGGGGCTGCTGCCAGATCAGCAGTGTTGCTATGGCGGAAGGGCTGTCGATACCGTCGTGGGCTACCATCTTCGGCCATTTTGCTCCCTTGTAGCCGTTCCTTGCCGCATTGCTCTTTGCCTTGGGCAGTGTCTTCTTATACCATTCCAGGCTTCGCGCCAGTAACTCAGCCCTGTTCCACAGCGGCAGCCAGGCACTGTGCCATAGGTGCATCTCCAGATGGAACTTGCCATACCAGCTGTTGCAGGTAAGTCCCGTCTCCTGCGGGGGCATGGACCCGCAGGACTGGACTGCCAGCAGATACTGGGATAATATAATTCTTCTCTCCAGCTCCATAGCCCGGTTATCCTTGGACCGGTGCAGGTCTATGGCCGCACCGGTTTCCCAGAAGCTTCTCCAGCCGTTCCTGCTGCTTAATACTGTCTCCTGGTTAAGTAATGGCCCGGTATCCTCTTCCCTGGAGAATAATACGGTAAATTCAAGAAGTCCGGTATCGGTCCCTATTGTAACCTTGTGGTCTTTTATTCCGGAGGCACCGGCATTTATATACAGCCCATCGTCCGACTGCTTTGCAATCACCGTCTCTTCCGTATGAATCCGGGCCTTGGCATCTCCTCTTATGGCAACATAATAATGATCCCTGTCCAGTTGCCTTCTCAGGCAGAGACTGCCTGTCTCCGGCTGCCTCTGCAGGAATGTAGCATGTCTGTCCTGTGCGTTCCAGTCGGAAGCGGTAATATCGGGCGAACCATAGGGGAATGATATGCTCACCTTCAGCTTACCCGCTCCTAATGCATGGGATCTTACGGAGAAAGCAAGTCCGTCCCTCTCCCTATGGCATACCGTAAGCACTTCAACCGGATAGCCATGAATTATGAAGCTGCTTTCCAGTTTTCCCTCATACAGCTTTAGTATCTGGCAAACCCCGCCGATATCAGATGCTGCGATCTCTTTTCCTTCATAGGTAAATGCGATCCGTGCCAGATTTAACCGGTGGGGATTCTGCCGAAGCCAGTCATAGACCTCTTCATTGCCTTTCTTCTTCAGGACCGCATAGGTTACTTTCCTTCCTGCGCAGTCATATTCCGTCATCTGAAGATCCTCTGCGGTATAAAAGGTATCCCGTCCGGCTCCCGCGGGTTCCGTATGCCAGCCCCACTGGCTCATGGTACAAAGGGGAGCATGGTTTTCCTTATATTCGCTGTACAGGGTCTGCATACCGGTCACATCCGCAGTGAATGCAAACTCTCCGTTCCCCACTGTCATGGGCGATTCATAATCCGCCTGATTCAGCATTGGGTTATGCCGGTTCACCAGCTCATATCGGTTTATCATAAGAAGCCTCCTCCGGATCAGCCCTTTAGTCCGCTGGTACTGATCCCTTCGGTCAAATACCGGTTAAAGAACAGAAAAATCAGAAAAACAGGAATCAGGGACAGGGATGACATGGCAAACATTGCTCCGTAATCCGTCGTAGAAGCAGAATCCGCAAACAGCTTTAAAGCGATGGATACCGTATACGAGGCCGGCTTGCTCAGATATACCAGCGGTCCCTGGAAATCATCCCATTTCCAGTAAAATTGAATGATAATCGTAGTGATAATTGCCGGTTTAAGAAGCGGTAATACAATATAGGCAAATATTCCGTACCGGCTGCTCCCATCCACAAAAGCCGCCTCATCCAGTTCCCTGGGGATGCCCGCCATGAATTGCATCATCTGGTAGATAAAGAAAGCCTGCCCAAGAAAATGCGGCAATACCAGCGGGATAATGGAAGGCACCACACCCATGCGGTTATAGATGATATACTGCGGTATCAGCAGCACCTGGCCGGGCAGAAGCAGGGTCATGATCATAAAGGTAAATAACAGCTTCCTTCCCCGGTATCTTAACCGCGCAAAGGAATAAGCGATGCAGGCAGAGCTGATCACTGTAGCTGCCGTGGCAATTCCCGTAACTATAAAGGAATTTAAGAAGAAGGTCTTAAAGCTGATTCCGCCGAAGCCCTGGAAGCCTCTGGCGAAATTCTCCCATCTCCAATTGGGCGGAATCAGGTTAAGGGACCCGTTTAAAATTTCTTTATTATCCTTAAGGGATCCGCTGATCATCCAAAGAACGGGATAGATCATAACAAATCCGCTGACTAACACCAGAAGGTGATAACCTGCTCTTGACATTTTTTTCTTAAGCCTTGGACTCATTTTTTCGCCTCCCTTATTTATCAGCTTCACTGAATACCCAGAATTTTGAGGTCTTAAAGATAACCAGGGTAATCAGGCTCATGACTACAAGCATAACCCACGACATGGCGCTGGCATAGCCCATATCATAATAATTAAAGGCATACCGGTACATATACAGGGCATAGAAGTTCGTGGCATCATTAGGCCCTCCTCCCGTGATGACAAAGGCCTGGGTAAAGGTCATAAAGGCAGCGATGGTCTGCATCACCAGATTATACAGGATCACAGGGGATAAGCCCGGTAATGTGATGTGCAGGAAGGCTTTGATGCGGTTTGCACCGTCTATCCGCGCCGCCTCATAATAGGTAACGGGAATTTGCTTTAATCCGGCAGCAAATATAATCATGCTGGAGCCGAACTGCCAGACCGACATGATAATGAGCGGAAACAGCGCCATCTTCTGATTGCCGAACCAGGAGACCGGCATCAGCCCCAGCATCCCCAGCATATTGTTCACCAGGCCTTTTCTTGCAAAGAGCTCTTTCCATACCAGCGCCACCGCGATACTTCCGCCAATGAGGGATGGAACATAGAATAAGGAACGGTACAGGCTGGTCAGCCGCGTCCGGTAGGTCAATAACATTGCAATGATTAATGCAAAGATGAGCTTTGACGGAACTGAAATTAATACATATTTTAAAGTTACTCTTACGGATTTCCAAAATCGTGCATCTAAGAACAGGCGCTTATAATTATCCAGGCCAATCCAATCCTCCTTTACAATCATATTATAATCCGTAAAGGAATAGTAAAAGGAAGAGATTATCGGAACGATTGTAAAACCCAGAAATCCGATAATAAACGGAAGGGCGAAGACATACCCTACCGTTGCCTCTTTGTATATAAACTTTCTTGCCGCACTTTTCACAGTATTCATTGTAATAACCACGCCTTTCATCACACGGGTGTTGCGCCACCGGGCAAAACTATTATATATCAAAATTATGGAGTAATAGGGCTGTCGCAAAACCGTACCGGTAAATACTATATGAAACGACATAAGTAATAGTCGCTGCATATAAACTATGCTTTGCAATCAGCCCTATAAAGTTTACACTGCGGGAATCTCCTCAATTTCCATGCTTTATTATAAATAATTCATACTTTATTCAAACTTTGATTTCGCAAACTCATAGAAATCCTTTGCAGCCGCATCCACGGTTAATTCCTCATAGATGACCTTCTGGATCGCCAGGTTGTAATAATCGATAATCTCCTGGTACGGCTCCGGGCTTAATACGTTGATCTCACCCGTCTCAAAGCTTCCGATCAGGGTTACGAAATCATTCACCTTCTGCTGCTCTGCGGTAAGGTTCGGAGCAAGTACATCTGCCACATTGCTGAAGATTGTGATACCACGTTCATTTGACAGAATCTGATTTGCTTCTTCACTGGTCCAGAAGAAATTCAGGAATCTTGCCGCTTCTTCCGGATTCTCAGAATCCTGAGATACACAGAACATCTGGCTGGACTGGATCGCGGAGCCCGCAGGTCCGTCCGCTGTCTTTCTGGGGATCGGCACTAATTTAAGCTCTCTGCCTGCGGCCTCTGATAATGCGATGAACTGGTTACTTGCTACCCAGGTCATGGCAGCTTCACCGGTTGCAAGGAAATCATTCTCAATATCCTTAATCTCAGCTAGCGCGCCCGGATCCGGATAAGCACCGGACTTCACAAGATCCGCTCTCATCTGGATATAGTCCTTTAATATGGTATAATCATCAAACCCCAGCTTATCGTTCGTCAGTGCGTAGAAGCTGAGATTAATATCCGTCTGAGGTACGCCCGAGCCGCAGCCTGCGGGGAAATCATCCAGCTTGCCGCTTCCGAAGATTCCCAGCTTGTCATGAATCGTCTGACATGCATTGGCGAAATCCGTCCAGGTCCAGTTATCGGTGGGTTCCGGTACGCCTGCCTCTGCAAACAGGGCAGGATCATATGCAATACCATATGTATTGACACCGTTGGACACGCCGATCTGGTCTCCGTTATACCGGGTGGTCTTTAAGAATGCATCCGTGGTCCGGGATACATCGATCACACCGGATTCAATGTATTCATTCAGAGGAACAATCTTACTTAAATATGCGGGAAAGTTTCCGCCCAATTGGAAGCAGTCCCATACATCATTGGATGCTACCAGAGTATTAAGCTTAGTGAAATATCCGTCATAATCATAGAATTCATACTCGATGTCAATATCCGGATTTTGTGATTCATATAGTTCAATTACTTCGATTGTCTTATCATGCCGAGCCTGGGAGCCCCACCAGGCCATACGGATAACCACCTTTTCTCCGGCTTTTGTCGGAGCCGCCGCTTCTTCCGTCGGCTTTGGAGTAGCTGTAGCAGCGTCCGGATTCCCTTGATCTTTCGGTGTTTCTTCCGTGTTCTTGCAAGCCACCAATGTCAACATAGTCAAAATAGCTAAACATAATGCGAAAACCCTTTTGAATTTCATAAAAATGCCTCCTCTTGATTTAATAGATATTGCTGTACTAGCATCATATAATCAATTATTTTCGTAGTCAATATATAACGATTATTTTAAAAACATAGTTTGATTATATCCTTTTTTATACCTATATTTACTCAGAGGATTGTATCATATACAAGATATCTTGCCGGATTAACGGCGGAAAAATACATTGTACCATTATGAAATATGTCTATTGTTTTCATTATAATTCGGAGATCATAAACCGGTTTGCATAAAAAGAGGAATATGTGTACATATATTCCTCCTTCTGTCTTACAGATAAATTTTGATAGCCAAAATAATATATCGTCTTGTCTTACTTTATCCCTCTCATTAATGCATCGACGATTCCGGGGAATTGCCAGGTGAGTGTGAACCGGTTAATCAGTCCGAATAATTCTCCTCCTCCCAAGAATGCGCCGTTATCCCACCAGATACAGGGAATTCCTTTCTCCGCCGCTCTTGATACATAATACTCCGCCCAGTCCGCCCTGGCATCCTCGTTATCATTCTTATTCATGGCACCGAACTCACCGATGATTACAGGTATGCCCCCGGCAATGAATTCATTATAGATATTATTCATTAGGCTGTCTATCTCCGAGGTATCGCTGACCTTGGCCGAGCTCCAGGAAGCCGTACCCTGTATCTGCAAGGCGAAGCTGTACGGAGTATAGGCATGAATCGATACAATCACCTTATCATCCTCCGGTATGACAAATCCGGACCAGGCCCTTTCGCTTGAGGATGCCGCATAGGGTGTGACCATCAGATGCCTTAAGGAATTATTGCCTCCCGTACCTCGAACCGCATCAACGAATACCTGATTTAACTGATTCACTACATCCCAGCCTTCCTCATTGCCTCCATTCCATTCAGAGCTTGTTCCCTTTAATCTGGGTTCGTTCATTCCTTCGAATATCAGATGCTCATCATAATTTTGAAAGTGGTCTGCTATCTGCGTCCAGACCCTGGCCAGCTGCTCCTTCGCTTTCTCTGCATTGTCATAAGATGGAATGTACCAATCCTCATGATGGGCATTTATAATTACATACAATTCCTCCGCCATAGCATAATCCACAATTTGCCGCACTCTTGTTAACCAAGCCGTATTGATTGTATAATCCGGCGCCGGTCCAAGGTGACCCTGCCAGGTAATCGGAATTCGTATGGTATTAAAACCGGCTTCTTTTACTGCAGTGATCAATTCCGGCGCAGTAACCGGATTGCCCCAGGAGACCTCGGACATTATTCCGGCTCCTCCGGTTGCGTCCATGGTATTGCCGAGATTCCAGCCAATCTTAATCTCCTTTACCAGCTCCGATGCTGCCATATCCTTCATTTCCTTCATATCCTCCGGCCAGCTGTCGTCCGGCAGGGGTATCTGCAATGCCGGTGTCGGTGCTTCTGTCGGCACAGCTTCCGGTGTCTGTGCCGTAACCGCCGGCGTAGGAGTGAGCTCATCTTCTGATACTGAACTATTAGCGGGTGTTATACTTTCGGCCTCCTGCTCTGTGGGTTCCGGTGTCCCGGTTGGTGTGTCTGTTATTAGATCATCCCCAGCCTTCCTATCGCAGGCTGTTAACAGTCCTGCTGCCAGCATTACGGCAATTATTACAGTTAAAGCTCTCCTCATCCTCGTCATACCTTCCCTCCGCTGATCCTTCCGTATCTTTAATGATATTATATCATGAATATAAGGCGTATTCATGATCCTGCTGCTCCGACCGCATGCTTCAAGCAAGCTCGATCATGCTCTCTACGCTTTTGATTATATCATATCCGGCAGAATTACTCTTTATATTATCTTACCAATAATTTGTAATATTTTATATATTATTACTTCATTAACAGGATAAAAAAGTACAAAAAGCATCAGCCTTCAACCGTAAGTATCATTTTTCTTAATTTCTCATATGATGGATTGAAAACAATATGTTGTTTTCAATTCAAGTCAGATTGGAGTTGATAACGAAATGCTAATGTTATATCGAACCGGCAGGACAATTGCTTTCCTCTCTGCCCTTGCAATACTTGTTGTGATTTTCATCATAACGATATTCATAATTGCTGATAATAACGATGATCTCTCTCAGAATGAAGGAATTCAGGTTCAGCTTATCGGCGCGGGCGGCGGAATAATTGAAGATAACAGCAATGTCCGCTTTGATACGATATTCAATGATCAAAGCTCTGATATAGATTATGATTCCGCAACCGGGGAATTCACCATCCATGCACCCGGTAATTATTATATATCCTGGTCCCTGGCTGTTGACGGCGCCGGACCAATGACTTACATTAATTATACAGTAACGGTTAACGGCAATCCTTATGCCAGTGCCTCCTCACCCATCGTTTCCGGGGAACTATCCGGGACCGCATTAGTTACGGTAAAAACTGTGCCGACTATTATATCCCTGGTAAATACTACGGGTTTTGAAACCTTTGTACCTTTAACACCGGTGCAGGGAAATCTGGTTATTTTAAAGTAATTATAAAATATACGTGATAAAGATACTTATTACGTGCTGTGTATCCTGATTACAGGATCATATATTACGTTCCTCCAATAATAGGCTATCAGATTCTTCTTTCGCACCGTGTATCCGGGTATGGGGGGCTTACCTTTATCATAACAATAAAAATGGCTACTGTATAATAAACAAATGCCTTTCTGCCGGAATGTTTTTTCTCCCGGCAAAATCAAGGAAATGTTATTATACAATAGCCATTTATTTATCTCCAGACCTCTTCCGCTATCTCTTTAATAAATGCAAGCTTCCTCCACTGCTCCTCTTCTGTCAGGATGTTACCCTCCTCCGTAGAAGCAAAGCCGCATTGGGGACTTAAGCACAGACGGCTTAGCGGGATATACTGAGCCGCCTCCCTGATGCGGGCAATGATCTTTTCCTTATCCTCCAGCTCGCCGGACTTGGAGGTTATCAGTCCGAGCACTACCAGCTTATCCTCCGATATCTCCTTCAGGGGAGTAAAATCACCTGCACGGTCAGTATCGTATTCCAGATAGTAGGCAGATACCTTCTCCCTGCCAAAGAGGGCCTTCGCTACCGGCTCATAACCTCCCGAGGTTGCCCAGGTGGAATGATAATTCCCGCGGCATACATGGGTGGTGACCGTAAGGTCCTCCGGAAGACCGGCAATTGCATCATTATTCAGGCGAAGGTAGAGGTTCTGAAGCTCACCCGCATCATATCCTTCTCCTGCCATGGCAGTCCAGAAGTTCTGGTCACAGAGCATCCCCCAGGTACAGTCATCCAGTTGGATATTCCGGCAGCCCAGCTCATAGAAGGCCAGGATTGCTTCGCGGTATGCTGCTGATATGTCCTGGTACAGTTCTTCTCTGTCCGGATAATATTTCACAAGCTCCTTTTCATTCTCACCCCGGACTAATTCTGCATAGAACTGGGACGGAGCCGGGATACACTGTCTGGCGGTCACATCTTCACCGGCAGTCTCCCTCAGGAATTGATAATGTTTTAAAAAGGGGTGTCCGGTAAAACGTATCTTCCCGGAAAGTCTGGCCGAGTCCGCCCTGGTCTCCTCTCCGTGAAAGAAATATCCATGCTCGAGAATGACATGTTCAACTCCTTCAAAGCCCCAGAAAAAATCCAGATGCCAATAGCTGCGGCGGAATTCTCCGTCGGTTACCGCCTTTAATCCGATCTCCTTCTGCCTGGCAACAAGCTTTCTGATCTCCGTGTCCTCCACATTCTCAAGCTCCTCCAGAGTAATCCTTCCTGCGGCATATTCTTCTCTGGCAGCTTTAATTGCCTGGGGGCGCAGGAAGCTGCCTACGATATCATGACGGAAAGGAACGGTAGTTCTTACGGTGATATCTTTTAATTGGATATTCATATATGTTTCCTCCCTGCTATTTAATTTTTCTAAGTATAGCATGAAGGAAGTCATATAGGGTAACTCATATAATTTATAGTTTTATATAGATTAAAGCTATATCATATACATCCTGCTTCTGCATTATCAGCCTGCCGCATAATTCAGAAGCCATACAGTTCAGAAGCCATACAGTTCAGAAGCCACATAGTTCAGAAGCCACATAGTTCAGGGATAGTTATTCCTGAAGCACAACTCCATATTCTCCGATCACTGTTCTTAATTCCTCCAGATAGGCTTGTCCCATCCTGCTCAGCTGTATCTGATGGTTCTTAATCCAGCCCACCTGTATCTCATCCTTCACCTGCAGCGGGACAGAGATAATATTATCCCCATTCAAGTCTGCGCTGACGATTCCTGTAGATATGGTATAACCGTTCAGTCCGATTAACAGATTAAAGAGTGTTGCCCGGTCACTGACATGGATGCTTTTCTTATGATATACCGTACTTAATATCTCCTCCGAGAAATAAAAGGAATTATACTCTCCCTGTTCAAAGGACAGGTACGGATATTCCTGCAGATCCTCCAGGGTAACATATTCCTTTCCGGCCAGAGGATTCCGGGTACTGATAAATATATGGGGCTTTGCTGTAAATAACGGATGAAATTCCAGCCGGTTCTCTCTTAGAAGCTTATCAATCACTCTGTGGTTGAAGGGATTCTTATACAGTATTCCGATTTCACTCCGAAGATTCTTAACATCCTCAATAATCTCATGGGTCCTGGTCTCCCGCAGGGTGAATTCATATTCCTCGGCTCCGCTTTTCTTGATGAGATTAACAAAAGCATTGACAGCAAAGGCATAATGCTGTGTGGAGATGGAGCAGAGCTGCCTGGAAGGTTTTTTATTCAAATACCGCTGCTCCAGAAGTCCTGCCTGTTCTACCACCTGCCTGGCATATCCCAGGAATTCCGTCCCGTCCACAGTAAGGGTGATCCCCTTGGGTGTACGTATAAATAACTCAATCCCAAGCTCCGCCTCCAATTCCTTAATGGCACTGGATAGGCTGGGCTGTGTTATGAACAGTCTTTTGGCCGCTTCATTAATTGATCCGCAGCTGACAATCTCTATCATGTATTTTAACTGCTGTAACGTCATCTTAACCTCCCTGGCTTCTGCCTTAAATCAGAATTGGGTTTGATTATTCCTTCACCGGCTTATATACCCGACAATATGATCTTAAGTTATATCTTATCATATAAAATGCAGCAAGCCAACCCTTCGGTTTATTAGATTAATCAACAGTTTATTAAATTAAATTGATATAGAATTGATGCAGTAAAGTTTTTCTGCTACAATTATTTTTAGTAGCAAAAACTACTATGTATGCAATGGTGCATGCATATATTCAAGGAGGATGTATTATGATTCAATACCAGAAAAGCAATGATGTTATCAGCACTGCAAACCGGGGAAATCCTGCCGAATCAGGGCTCTGTACCTTATGCCGGGCAGACTGCAAGGGTAAATGTGAAACCTGGATGTCCAGCATGAAGGGCCGAAAGCTCTTATATCCCAGGGATTTCGGAGCAGTAACTGCAGGAAGCTCCAATATCAATCATGTGGGCGTATCCTACAATAATCTGCGGATCCAGGGCTATAATTATGGGGCATACGGCCTGGCAAACGGTCTTACCAGCAATGCAGATGATTGTATCTTCCCCAATGTGTCCATTGAAACTGAATTCGGTAAAGCACATAAGACCAAATCACGGGTTCCTGTTATGACCGGTGCACTGGGCTCCACCTTTATTGCCGAAAAATACTGGGAATCCTTCGCTGTGGGTGCAGCTATCGTCGGCTTTCCCATTGTAATCGGTGAGAATGTAGTCGGTGTCGACAAGAATTCCGTGATTAAGAACGGAAAGATAACCAAAGCTCCGGAATTAGACAGAAGAATTGATGTATATCTGCAATATTATGACGGCTATGGTGCGATCATCGTTCAGATGAATGTAGAAGATACTCGCAACGGCGTTGCCGAATATCTTATCGAGAAGTATGGCGATAAGGTAATTATTGAACTTAAATGGGGACAGGGCGCCAAGGATATCGGAGGCGAGATACAGGTATCAAGCCTTGATTATGCCGTCTTTCTTAAAGAAAGAGGATATATCGTTGATCCGGATCCCTCAAAGCCCGAGGTACAGGAAGCCTTCAAAAGGGGTGCGGTCAAATCCTTTGCGCGTCACAGCCGTCTGGGTTATACCGATATGGACACCTATTATGATGTTCAGAAGGATTTCATGGCTTCCGTCGCTTACTTAAGAAAGCTGGGTTATAAGAGAATTACCTTAAAGACCGGTTCTTATGGAATGGAAGCATTGGCTATGGCTATCAAATTTGCTACGGATGCCAGGGTTGATC
>JAFADH010000181.1 GCA_023424995.1 Bacillota bacterium
TGTATACGATATCTCCTGCCTTCGCCGGCTCAACTGCCACAACCTCTTCATCAAGCAGCTTCGTATCAAGCTGTTCAATAACAATATTGTCAACAAAGAAATCAATCAGGGTATCTGTCTCAAAGTATAGCTCACACTTTGTAGTACTGGGAGATACCTCCATAATCCCGCTGATCTTTGTCCAGGTACCTTTCGTCACCTCCGTAAGCTCCGTAACTGCGGGATATTTATTTTCATCCCTGCTCGTTCTCTCCTGAGAGATCTTAAAGTTCTCGACATCCTTGCCTGTGATATATCTTACCCATCCGGTCACCCGATAGGTTGCCCCCGGGATAACAATATCCGTGATATCTGCCGTAGCTCCGTTCCAGTTTGCAGTTCTCCCTCTTACCGCCAGATATCCTTTTCCTCCCTCGGCAGCCACACCGGTGGTAGTCTGAGCCACCGTTGCAGCGCCTCTTCCATTAAATCTGCCGGCGGAAGCGGAGAAGTCTTCTCTCAGGATTTCTTTCAAAACCTTGACTTCTTCCTTGCCGCCGCCATCATTATTTGCTTCCACTGCTTCCTTAGAGTCGATCTGAATCGTAACACTGTCCTTTCTGCCGCTTAAGGCCGTCGCCGTCAAGGTAACGGTACCTGCTTTTTTTGCGGTAAAGGAGCCGTCACTCTTAATATCAGCGATGCTCTTATCACTGGAGGACCAGGTCACGATATCATTTGAGCTCGCAGGAACAAGAGATACCTTCAGTTTATAATCGCTTTTTACCTCCAGTAAATTGATCTTATTCGTGATCGTAACCACTACTGCGGGTTTCAGTACGGTTACCTTGGCAATCAGAAGGTATTCTTTCGCTCCTGCCGTAACCCGGCAGGTGATCTCCGCTTTTCCCTTTCCGGTCCCGGTCACAATACCGTTAACCATGTTAACGGCGGCCACTTTTTCGTTGCTGGAGCTCCACTGATAGACTGAGCCTTTGATCTTATTTTCGACGTTAAAGTCGAAGCTTTTCCCAATAACAATGGTTTTTTCTGTCGTATTCAAAGACGGAGTTTTTGCTGCTGTCTTGGCAAATGCAGGTATATTCAGCGTTAATACGAATACGGCCGCCATTACCAGGGCAGCAAACCTTCTCCAGGTGTTTCTTCTTTTCTTTTTCATGATCCTGCCATACCTCCTTTAAATTTAATCTTGTACTTCCTGCTGCTTCAGGTTAGTTATTTTAAGTCCGGGCATGTTCTATTTAATTTTGATATTATAGTTATTTTCCGCATAAATCCACTCAATAATTGCTTTTCGTCCCTTAAATATTGCCCTCTTTGCGGAGTGCAATGCGAGAATTCCGTATGTAGTCCGGAAATCCCGAAGTGACCGCTTCGCCTCATTCGTCCGCCCTGCAGGCTGAAAACTCATTCTGCGCAATTGCTGAAGCTATCAGCTTGTCGGTACACTGGAAAGGCAATATATCAGCAAGGGGATACCCGTGTCAGGTAGCACCGACCCATTGGGGATATATTCCACGCCTTCCAATAATCTTATATAGCCATTGTGCAGGATGATATGTTAGAGTACTAGATGTAGCGACGCCACTGTGAAAAATACCAGTCAAGGGAGTTAATGTGAATTATGTCCAACATAGCTCACATGTGATTATGCAGCTTCATTATCATAATCGCGAACTTAAGCAAGGCAAATGTGAAACGTGTGAATTAAATAAAAAACTAATCCACATGGCAGATTTGTGCAAAAAGCGCAAATACGCAGGATTTGCCGGAATGGAGGTTATTATGAAACAGTTGAAGAAACTATTCATCCTTACACTATGTATCCTGTTCCTGTCACAATCAACAGCCTTTGCCGCTAATTATAAGGTAGCGACGGGCGATTCCTTATACAAGATCGGCAAGCTGTTCAAGGTATCCGTAAGCAGCCTTAAGAAGACCAACAAGCTAAAGTCGGACAGCATCCGCGCCGGACAGGTATTAAAAGTATCCGCGCTTGAATATAAAGTAAAAAGCGGTGATACACTTACTAAGATAGCGAAAAAGTACGGGGTAACCGTAGCTGCTGTCAAGAAGGCAAATAATAAGAAAACAAGTTCCATTAAAGCCGGCCAGAAGCTGGTCATACCGGGTGTAAAACCCAAGAGCACTACTGTTACCAAGACAACAACTGCCAAGACTACGGCTGCCAAGTCTGCTGCCACGAGTACAAAGTATGTAGTACCCTGCACCAGCGAAGAACTTACCCTCCTGTCAAAACTCATTGAGGCAGAAGCAGGCGGTGAAGCTTATCAGGCCAAGGTTGCAGTCGCTGGAGTGGTGATCAACCGGGTTCAAAGCAAGGACTGGGCATCCACGATTAAGGGTGTTATCTATGAGAAATCCGGCGGTTATTACCAGTTCACTCCGGTTAAAAACGGTTACATTAACAAAGTAACGGTATCCGCTGCCTCAAAGAAGGCCGCCAAGGAAGCACTTGCCGGAAAGGATCCCAGCAAGGGAGCCATGTTCTACTTCGATACAAGCTCCACCAATCAATGGTTGTGGTCCAAGACAAAAACAGCCGCAATCGACCACATGGTTTTCGTTAAATAACCTAATTCGATAGATCTCATGAAAGAAATAGTTCCTAACCAGAACAGGAGCCGGTAATCGGGTAGATTACCGGCTCCTGTTCTCAGAATCCTCTTCTGCGGCTCCAAGGATGATATTTAACCATGTGTTATATTATTATGTAATATATTCTTATGCATGCCGTATATGCCGTTTTCTAACGGACAATATACCTGCTGCGGATATGATTATTCCCAAACCGTATACTGCCTCCGGAGGAATTGCACCTGTCTTCGGAATATTAACCGGGTTATCGATGCCTAAAATCATATAGTCCGTAATAACCTTAATTGCATCATCGGTCAGGTCTTTGTTCAGACCGGTATCTGCAAGAATCTGATTCAACTGACCCTGCCAGTCGTAAGATACTGCTGTCATCATCTCTACAAGATAGGTCACGAGGGCAACGGTCAGACTATCACTTAAGTTATTTCTTGCCATTTTAAGATATTCCCATGCCTGATTAGTGTCATTATAATCATCCAATGCCAGAAGATAACCGATACAGAACAGCTGGTCTCCGGAGAGTGCCGCTACGTCCAGCTGTTCCAGCGGTTTACCATAGATAAATTCGCAATACAGCTCCGCATTATTCTTGCCGTTGATATTCCAGGATAATGCATTTATGATCGCTGCTTTCACATCAATCGGATTATTCTCGTCGGCTAAATATGCTGCCATATGGGAAGTGATGGTATTACGGCCGCTGGCCTCGTTAACTATGTCAACGTGATAATATGCCCTGCTGAAATTAGTGGATGTAAGAGGCGAATCTGCTGATACTGCCGCAGTTACACCGAATATCCCAATCAATACCATAATCAGCGCGATTAATTTTTTCACTATAATATCCCCCTTTTCCTTGCTTCCATAAACTTATTGATAACCGCTATTTCCCCAATACAAAGCTATTATAGATCGCTCTTGTGGCTTCCTCAAAATCCTCTTCCGCAACTCCGATAATGATATTCAGCTCGGAGGAGCCCTGATCGATCATCTTTACATTGATCTTCGCATTAGCCAGTGCCATGAATATCTTCGCCGCAGTTCCTCTTGCCTTTCGCATACCGCGTCCCACAACTGCAACTAATGCAAGATTATCCTCCAGCTCGATGCTGTCCGGATGGGTTCTCCCCGTAATCTCGTCCAATACTCCCTTTTCCTTGCCGCGGAAGGCATCCGTGCTGACAATAACACTGAGGGTATCGATACCGGAGGGCATATGTTCAAAGCACATATTATTCTTTTCCAGGGCACGGAGAATATTTCTGCCGAAGCCTACCTCACTGTTCATCATGGCTTTTTCAATATTTATAACAGTGAAGCCCTTCTTACCGGCTATCCCGGTGATCGTATACGGACTGTTATCGACCGTATGGGAGACAATCATGGTGCCGGGATTCCCGGGATCGTTGGTATTCTTTATATTAATGGGAATTCCTACGGTACGCACGGGGAAGATTGCATCCTCGTGCAATACGGTAGCACCCATATAGGATAGCTCTCTTAATTCTCTGTATGTGATGGAAGTAATCGGTTTCGGATCTGTTACGATTCGGGGATCACAGATAAGAAAGCCGTTAACATCAGTCCAATTCTCGTACAGCTCTGCGCTTACGGCTCTTGCCACGATGGAACCGGTTACGTCAGAACCGCCCCGGGAGAAGGTCTTGATCGTATCATTGGGCATAGATCCGTAAAAGCCGGGAACGACCGCATACTCCAGCTCCTCCAGCCTGGGAGTCAGCTTTGACAGGGTCTTATCCAGGTCAAATTCGCCGCTCTCATTAAAATTCACTAAACCTACCGTATCCAGGAAGGGAAAGCCCAGATATCTCGCAAGCAGGATGCTGTTCAGATATTCTCCCCGGCTTGCGGCATAATCACGGCCCGCGCTATGTGCGAAGGACGCTTTGATATACCGGAATTCTTCCTCCAGGGAGATATCAAGTGCCAAATCCTTGATGATACTGTTATACCTCTCTTCAATGGCTGCAAAATCCGCATCAAAATTCTCACCGCGGGAGGCTTTGTCATAGCAATTATAAAGCATATCCGTAATCTTAGTGTCTTTGTCATAACGTTTACCGGGCGCGGAAGCAACTACAAAGCGTCTGCTCTTGTCTCCACGGATAATATCTGCAACCTTTTTAAATTGATTCGCATCAGCAAGTGAGCTGCCACCGAATTTTACAACCTTCGTACCATTCATAGCTTATCCTCAATCTCCTATCCATAATAATTCAATAATAAATGTATATAAGACAATATTATATCTGCATTATTATAAATAATCAACTGTATTTTTTATCAGATTAACGCGTTCAAGTGATTCATCTTATCCAAGGCTTCTTCCGCACCGTTCTTATATTCGATGCTGTTACTCAGGGACAGAGCTTCCTTATAATAATTCAAAGCCTCCTGCCTCTGATCCTTCCTGGTATATGCATTCCCGAGACTGATAAGAACACTCACCCTGTTCTTCTGATTGCCCGCTGCCTCCTGCCGCGCTAATGCCTGCTCATAATAAGACACGGCTTCTTTGACCTGATCCTTAAGCAGATAGATATTACCGATATTGTGAAGGGCATCTCCCTCTCCCTGCTTATAATCGTATTCCCTGCATACCTCCAAGGCCTGACGGAAATAAGACAGCGCCTGCTCCATATCATCTTGCTTCATAAATAATAATCCCAGGCTGTTCAGCTGGATCACTTCACCGATTTTATAATTGGTCTCACGGTAGATGATAATTGCATTCGTATAATACTGCAAGGCTTTCGTATAATTCTTCCTGTCCGCATAGATATTGCCCATCATTCCCAGAGTTCCTGCCTGCCCCTGCTTATACATAATCTTTCTGTGCAGCTCCAGCGCCCGGTTGCAATAATCATAAGCCTTATCCAGATCGCCCTTCAGCCGGTAGGTGGAGCCTACATTTAACAGCTGGTTTCCTTCTCCCTGAATTCCTCCGATTTCATGATTGATCTGAACTGCCTTCTCAAAGTAATTAATTGCCTCATCATAGTTTTCCTTGGAGGAATAGATATATCCGATATTCGCCAGGGTATTGGCCTCACCCTGCCGGTTACCGTTCTCCCGGTTCATATGAAGGGTCTCCAGCTGGTATTTTAATTCTTCACTTTGCTTAATATTAAGATATTTCTCATAGAGCTCAGGACAAACCTCACTGATCTTTCCGATGATCTGGTCTACGATGGGTTTTCCCTTTGCGTATGGGTCAACATAAAGAATGAGTTCCTTCATGGCCTCGGGTTTATTAAAGCGGGAATCCTTAATGCAGTTAAACAGCAGGTCGGCACGTCCCAGAACAATCTCTCTGCTGGAATTCTCGGATGCGGATCCCAGCTTATTATACAGATACATCGCCAGCTCATAATGATTATTAAATTCCTGCCCTACCTGGCTGACTCTGTTCTTCACAGCCTTCTGCAATCTTTGAAGGGCGATCTCGCCTGCCAGCACAAGACCGTTGAGCTCATCCAGAATCTGATATTCCTCGTAGGACAGTTCTCCGCTGTAGGGCTTATATACCAGATCATGTTCCACTTCCGCCCAGGCATGCATCAGCGCTGACGCAATCTGGATTTCGATGATCATATTCGCATACCGCTTGGAATCCTCCGGCAGATCTGATTCTTTCAGATGAATTCTATAATGGGTAGCCCAATAACCGGAAAAACGCTTTTTATACTCCTCCTGGGTCTCTTCCTGGGCAGACACAGGTTCAGGGAATGTTCTGCAGCCCTTAACCTCGAATTTTGATTCAATAAATTGCTGGACCTTATACAGATCTCCCGGGAAATACAAGGCGATACGGACTCCCGACAGGTCAGCGATATCTTCAAATATCTCATCAAAGGAGGTATAATTCTTCTGAAAGCATCGCTTCTCCAGCTTGTCCCTAAGCCGCTCCGGTCTCTTGGCACGGCTGGTTACGATGGTCCGAATACCGATCTGCTCCATATTCGTCTCACAGATCTGAGCACAAATTCTCGCAGCTTCCCTGTAAAAGTCCAGTTTCTTCGTATAATACTCCATGAATTTGTTAATGACAGACATCCCGTTTCTATCCTTTCTTTATGTAATACAAATTATGGCCAGATGCACTTTATCTGACCATAAAAGGCATTGCTTCTGCAAGTTATCAGAAGTTGCATTATACTTTCTTCCGACCTATCTGCCTGCAACATTAAGTAGCAAATAATCTCAAAAGGATTTACATCATATTGTTATTTTATCAGAATAATCCTCATTAGAAAAGTAAAATTCACAATTTGATTATCAACATAAAGATATCCAGGGCAAAGCCTGGATATCTTCAGGAGATATGAAAATCTATGAAATTAAAGTATGTTGTCATATTAAGCAAAAGCAATATTAATTCTATCAATCATTCTTTATCTGGGTGGCAGGGTCGATGGGCGCTTCAACTGTCTCTGTAATGCTGTCCGGCACCCCATCCAGGCGGAAGAAGCTGTTCTTGGCCAGAGCGTCCGCATCCGTATCCTCCCTGATCAGTCCAAGCTCCTTCATATCCAGGATATTGCGGGTCAGGGCTTCTTCTACTCCGCTTACGGAAGTCAGATATTTAAAGGTATTAATGGTATGGGTATCAATCTCCAGATCACCTACCAGCCATTCATTATCCAACTGGATCTGGGCGGCAAGCTCGGTATTCTGGTCTACCCATGTGGCAGCCTTCTGAATCGCTCTTACAACTGCCGCCACCTGATCCGGATACTTCTCGATGGCTGCATTGCGAACCCACAAGGAGCAGCAATATTCATCCTTTAGCAGCTCCGAGGTTGCCGAATTAAAGATCGAAATGCCGGCCCCTTCATTCACCAGGATGGTAGCCTGAGGATCACCGATGGATATTGCATCAACAGCGCCATTCTTCAGTGCGATAGGAAGATTCTCCTTATCAAATACGATGAATTCAACTTCCATATTATCTGCCGTAGAACCGATTCCTTCATTCGCCAATGCACGCTGTGCGACAATATGGGCAGAAGAAGCAAGCTTTTCTACACCAATCTTCTTACCCTTTAAGTCCGCAACGGTCTTAACACCGGATTCAGAGCTGGCGATGATCTGCAGGCACCCGGTATGTACCCCGAGCACCGTCTTGGCTTCCAGACCATTATCAAGAGGTGCAAGCATAGCGGCAATTAATCCGAAGGTTACATCTGCCTGACCTGTGGCAAGCATCTCAGGTCCGGGAGTGCTGGAGGTTAGATATTCATAATCGATACCTTCTTCCAGTCCTTCCGCCTCAAGAAATTGGAGCTGTTTTGCCAGATGAATGGGAATACCGCATAAACCTGCCGAATATAAGATCTTAATGGGAACCTTCTCTTCAGCACTTACTGTCTCCGTAGGTTCGGGATCCTCCGAGACTTCATCGTCGGGCGCCTGTGTAGCTGCACTGTCATTCTTTGGCGCTGTGGTCGGAGTCGGCTTGGCTGAGTCATCCGGCTGTGTTCCGCAAGCCGTGGCAATAAGTGAAAAAGTTAATAACACACTTACTATGGCAAATAATTTTTTAAATTTTTTCATTATCTTATCCCTTCCTTTTTGATATTTCATAATCGTTCCCGGTTCTTCCATTCCCGTAGTTCATTTCTGTAGTTCATTCCCGTGCTTCCATACTTCCTTCGTTTTATATATATCTTTTTATTACCTTACAGCTTTACAGATAATATTCCGGTGATTGTGACTTACCGGTAAAGTCCAGTATCTGGAGTATCTTGGAGCGCAGTAGCAGGAAATCGGTACTGTCTCTTTGTCTTCCGTGATTCTCATTCCTGCCGATACCCACCTCGATGATTTCTTCTATCTTGGCAGGTCTTGGCGTCATAACGAAGATACGGTCACTGAGATAAATCGCTTCATCCACATCATGGGTCACCATCAGCATGGTAGTTCCCCGCTCCTTCCAGATTCGCAGGATCTCATCCTGCATATTCATTCTGGTAAAGGCATCCAAGGCTCCCAGCGGCTCATCCAGGAGAAGCACCTTGGGGTTATTCACCAGCGCTCTGGCTAAGCTTGCTCTCTGAGCCATTCCGCCGGAAAGTTGGTGCGGGAAGGATCTTTCAAAGCCCTTCAGCCCTACCAGGCGGATAAAATCACTGACATCCTTCTTATGCTCCTTATAGATGTGTCTGATCTTTAATCCATAGGCAACATTGTCATGGATGTTCAGCCATGGGAATAATGTAGGATCCTGGAATACCAGTCCCCGTTCATATCCCGGACCTGTGATTAACTGGTCATCCAGATGCAGCTCGCCTGCCGTGGGCGGGTTAAGCCCTGCGACCAGACGCAGGAAAGTCGATTTACCGCAGCCTGACGGCCCGATCAGACAGACGAATTCTCCCGCATTAATCTCTGCATTCAGATTATTAAGAGCTACCGTCTCACCGCCGTCCGGCCGTATGAATACCTTGCTGATATCCTTTGCCAGTATGCCGCCGGTTTCCTCCTGCCTGCCTGTTAATTCTGCTGTATCTACCATTTGATAACCCCCTTCTGCCAGCTTAGCAGCTTATCCCTTACCTTGAACTGTATGGTGATGAACAGGTAACAGAATACAGCTATGATCAATAGACCTGCATATACATTGGGATAAGCGATCATTTCCTTCTGCCAGTTGATGTACCAGCCGATTCCCGCCTTAACACCCAGCATCTCGGCTGCCATTAATGCTACGAAGGAACTGGTTGTGGCATTAAAGAAGCCCAGAAAGATGGAAGGCAGTGCATCCGGTATGGCAATCCGGAATAAATTCTGGATATTGGAGGCTCCCAGAGTAGAGGATACCTCAAAATAAGATTGCTTCGTGCCCTGAATACCGGAGCTGGTCAATATGGTGATCTGGAACCATACACCGAAGGCTATGATGAATACGGCTGCCCATCTGGGTGTGGGGAATAAAACCAATGCCAGAGGCACCCAGGTGGAGGAGGGTATCGGTCCGAGGATCCGGATAATGGGATAAATCCAGTAATTCCATTTCTTGCTCCAGCCCACCAGGATGCCTGTAATTATTCCGACTATGGTGCCGATGAGCAAGCCTTCGATCAGCAGGGCAAAGGAGCTGCCCATGCACTTTAATAAGAATTGATAATCCTCAATATACACGTTCAATACCCTGTTCAGACTTGGAAAGTATAGCTGGGGCAGCAGCAGGTATTTGACCGTAATTACATTTAAAATATTAAAAAACAGAATAAACCCGCCGACAAACCATCCTTTAAACGCATATTTCGAACGGAATTTTCCGTTCACCAGCGATAGAAGGAAGAATATGATTGCAACAGCCAATGCACCTGTGATAAAGCTCCGGAAATTGGTTAATTCCCTGTATTTCGCATTCTGGTGATTAGGTATTATAATGTCTGTCGCCAATGTAATGCTCAGGATTATAACCGGAATGGCTGCCCTGAAGTCTAATCCGAATCCGGAAGGATTTTCTTTCTGTAATTCTTCAGCCATATTAAACACCTCGCCTTTCTTCATAACCTGTGATCTTTGGGTCGAAGAATTTTTGTCTTTTATAATATTGTTTTACTTTCTGCAACGCACCCTCTATTGTCCCCTGATACTGTAATGCAATAATCCCGTTATGGTTTAATAATTTCTCGGACTGCCCGCCGATCTGCCTGACAAGAACAATCTTACAATCATTTATGGACTGTATCTTATCCCTTATCTGTTCCTCCTGATGACCGCCGCAGCCGGTCTGATTAGCGGTATCCCGTTCCTCAATCAGAACTGCCTCATCCTGCTCCTGGTCTACCTCCAGGATCTGAAATCTGCCGCACTGTCCAAAATGCTCCGTTACATAGACCCCATCCTTCGTTCCAACCGCAATTCTATACTTCATACCTGCCTCCGCATCTCTAATACCAGAGCCTGCTCTTCTCCTCAGGTACTGTATTGAATAATTCCGTGGACAAGTAACGTTCTCCGGTATCCGGCAAGATGGCCAGAATCACTTTATTCCTGTTCTCCGGCCGGTTGGCAACCTTAGCTGCCGCAAAGGCCGCCGCACCGGAGGATATACCCACCAGCAGCCCTTCCTCCCTTGCAAGGACTCTGGAAGTATCGATGGCTTCTTCATTCCGCACCTTATATACCTCATCTACCACCTCAAGGTCCAGAACTTTGGGAACAAAGCCGGCACCGATTCCCTGTATCTTATGGGGCCCCGGATTACCGCCGGACAGAACCGGCGAAGCCTGAGGCTCAACGGCAATAACCTTAAGGTTTGGATTCTTCTCCTTTAAGTATCCTCCCGCTCCGGTAACGGTACCGCCCGTTCCCACACCGGCTACCAGTACGTCGATCCTGCCCCCGGTCGCCTCCCATATCTCAGGACCGGTGGTGCTCCTATGTATCTCAGGGTTTGCCGGATTGTTAAACTGCTGCAGGATAATACTGTTCGGTATCTGGATATTGAGCTCTTCCGCTTTGCGGATCGCTCCCTTCATGCCTAACGTACCAGGGGTCAGTACCAGATCGGCACCAAGTGCGGTCAGCAGGCTGCGCCGTTCCAGGCTCATGGAATCCGGCATGGTGATTATTAATTTGTAACCCTTTGCCGCCGCCACAAATGCAAGCCCAACGCCGGTATTACCGCTGGAAGGTTCAATAATAACACTGTCCTTATCCAATAAACCCTGCTCCTCCGCGTCGGTTATCATAGAATAAGCTATTCTGTCCTTTACGCTGCCAAGGGGATTGAAATATTCCAGCTTCAGCAGCAATTCGGCTTCATTAATCTTAGCAAGCCTGGAAAATGCCAGGGGCTTCAATATGGGGGTATCTCCGATCAACTGCGTTAAATTTTCTACTACTTTGCTCACTTAAGTCCCTCCTCCTAATACACTTCCAGCTCTTTGATATTTTCTTTGGGATCTCTATGGTACCAGGACTCACTTAAGGGGAGCTTCACATTGGCAGAGATATTCTTGACAAAATTCGTGTTCTTTAATACCTTCGCTGCCTTACGTGCCAATTCGAAGGCACCGGAATATCCCATATAATTAAGCGATTGTCCGAATAGCGGGAGATTCGGTATACCAAGCTTGGATACCCATCCGTTAGCATTCATATGTCCTACATATAAGTCGGGCTTAAGCTTCTTTAACAGGTTTAACTCTTCTGCCGGCTGGCCGGCACCTACCTCGATGAGCAGCTCAGGATCGCCCATGTCCTCCAGGATGTTCTCTACAAAGCGGTCCACATTATGGGCCTTTACTCCAACCAGGGTCATACCGAGGGAAGCGAAGAATTCCGCGGTGGTCAGGATTCTGGTCTCGCCTCCGCCGACAAAGACGCTTTTGCCCTCCAATTGCTTCTTCAAAGGGGCAAGAGCTTCCCACAGCTCTTTATTCTCGAATTTGATCAGCTTCTCAGCTTCTTCTTCCAGATTGAAACGGGCTGCAATCAGGCGGATCCATTGATTTGTATTCCTTATGCCGATAGGCAGGGTATCAATCAGGTAGTCAGTACCAAAGCGTTCTTTCAGATGTCCCAGGAGATAATCGTCATGGGTGGCGCAGATACTTACATTCAAGGCAGCCTCCCCGATATGTGCCAGGTCATCCAGGGAAGAGTGAAGAGGCAGCACTCTGGGAATCAATCCCAGGGCACTGATTAATCTGGATAACTCCACTTCATCCCCGTTACTGTTGGAACCGACATTGAATATATTGACCGTCCGGCTGATCTTATATTGGTACCGGATATCTCTGTCTTCCGCCGGAATTGTTCTTTCATAACGCTTTACCGGTTCGATCAGATGCCGCAGAACTCCGTGATATGCCGAGTCATAACCGGAGGCTACAAACTTGCTTTTAAAGCCCTCACAGTGTACGGGAACGATCTTTGCCGCGATCCGGTCAGACAGCTCTGTTACCAGAGAGTCAATATCATCTCCGATGATACCCGGTACACATCCGTTGGCTATGATGATAGCTTCCGGATGGTATTCCTTCTCTGCATAAAGGATCGCATCCCTTAATTTATTAAGTCCTCCCTGAACTACATCCAGCTCATCCAGATTGGTATGAAGCCATACGAAATCTTCATCTGTCTTTCCTTTGGAGGCACGCATCGTTTTACGAAGCTGCCCTGAGCCTACGAAACCGGAGCAGCAGCCAAGAGGTGAATGCACGATCATAACCACATTGGTGAGGCTGCTGACGATACCAACCGCCAGCATAAGCTGACATCCGGCACTTTGGGAGAATTTTCTGTTCTGAAGCTGTGCACAGCCGGTGCTGAGTCCGTCCTGCAGGTGCTTACAGTTACCGCAGTAAGCCCATACGGCCCCGATTCGCTCTTCTCTGGTAGGGGCTGCGGTTGCGTTCAGGAAATTATAGCTTAAGCTGTCAACAAAGTTTGAACTTGCCATATATTTCATCCTTTCATAAATAATCTTAATATGATTTATTACCTTGCCGCCACCAGCTGGGTAATCAGGTCCTCCACGAAAGTCAGGCCGCCCTTGAAGCCGGTATAACCTTTATTCAATACCACCCGGTTGCTTACCGGGAATGCCACTGACAAAAAACCGGCACCGATTTTTTCCGCAAGGCTTCTTTCAATACCGCTTCCTACAATATAGGCAGGACCGAAGGCATCATAGTATTTCTGATTATTATTATCCGGCCAGCTCTTGCGGACTTCCTTCAGAATGGCACCTGCATTCTCCGTAAAGATAACCTTGGGCTTTGTCTCCGAGGTAATGCCGTCAAATTTAGCCAGATAGGCTTTTCTCTCATCATCATTTTCAATATCATTGATAAAGGTAAGATGCGGAACCCAGCCCAGATCATCTGCAAGGAATCTGGTCAGGGGATAAGCATAATAGCTGTCTGCCACAACCACGGCATACCGCTGGAAATCAATGTCGGAGTATATATCAACAATTCGTTCCAGGAAGGAATAGTAGATTACTTTCTCCGCTTTGATCACCTTTTCAATGAGTTTCGGATCTATTCCCAGTTCCTTTCCTGCCTTGGTTAAAAACTCCACCGTACCGGTGGGACCTACCGGAGCATCGGCAGTTATATAGGGAATTCCGTGAACCTGTTCAAAGGTCCTGGCCGGCTCCAGGCCTGCCTGGCCGGACAGTACGATGTTAAGGGCTGCCCTGCCGTAACCGCGGATGGCGTCAATACGTTCACCTGTTCCGAAGAAAGTATTGGCCTTAATTCCGATCAGCCCCAATAATCTCTTAATCTCATCCAGATTCCCACGGTAGAATACGTCGTGACCGGGTACCACTCCAAGAATATTAACCGTCTTCTCTTCTTTCTCCGGGGCGGGCTCAACCACTTCACTGATAATGGCATTCAATACCGAATCATAGCCTTTGAAGGTATTGCCCAGAAATCCCGGTGTACTGGCACCTATCACATTTCTGTCCCGGAAGCGGTTTGCTACGCTCACTGCATCATCTCCGATGATTTCAACCTGACATCCGGTTACTACGATATACAGATCTGCTTCCAGTATCTCCAGGGAATTCTCAATCTGTTCCTCCAGGCGGTCCTCACCGCCGAATACAATGTTATTCTCAGCTATATTACTGGTGGGTATCATAGTACCGCCGCAATATCCCGTTCCGCGGTACCCTGCCGCCAGATTATACGTGCCGGATAAAGCCGCCGCACATCCGCCCGATGCATGGACGATGGGTACCACCCTGGGAATTCCTGCAATTGTTGTGAGTGCTCCTCCCAGAGCACATGAAAATTTTGCTCTCTCTATAAATCCGGACAAAATTAACCCTCCTTTTATTATTTATAACAAAAGACCAGTAGGAAAGCAGTAAGTTAAGTTCCTTACTTTCTTCCACCGGTCTCCAGATGTCTGGTCAACCTAGTACAGTGTGTCATAAGTCTTTGCTTAATCAGCGCTATATCCCTGCCTGATTGCCTCCAACCACATAGCCTCTTTCCAGCTCCAGCAGCTGGTTGCCCCAATCGGCAGCCCACTTGCGCAGCTCAGCGATATCCATAGGTGCCGGTATGGTTGATTCTTCATGTTCTGCAATTCTTCCGGCAAGCTCAAAATAAATCTGTGCCTGAGGGGAATCCGGAGCCGCTTCTATGGTGGTCTTTCCCTGTAATTCACTCTGTGTAACCGTCACGGATCTGGGAACATATTGCATAATCCGGGTCTTGGTGCGCTCTGCAAAATCATCTACGATACTCCTGGCATAGGGTTTGTTAATGGAATTCGCTATAATCCCCCCCAGTAACGCTCCTCCGTTATTGGAGTATTTCTGGATTCCCTTGAACAGGTTATTGGATGCATATACGCTCATGAAATCCGCTGACGATACGGTAAAAACATGCTCCGCGATTCCTTCACGGATCGGTACCGCAAAGCCTCCACAGACAACATCACCTAATACGTCATATATTACAAAATCCAGATCCAGATCCCGGAACACATTCTGCTGCTTAAACAGCTGCACTGCGGTTATGATACCTCTGCCCGCGCAGCCTACTCCGGGCGCCGGTCCGCCGGCTTCCACGCAGTAGATCCCATTGAAGCCTTCATAGATCACTTCATTTGCCTTCACGGTATTCTTCTCCCTTAAGGTATCAAGCACGGTGGGAATATATTCTCCGTCACGCAGGGTATTGGTGGAATCACTCTTGGGATCACATCCAAACTGCATTACCTTATAACCCAGTTTAGACAGCGCCGCACTTAAGTTGGATGTGGTTGTGGACTTTCCTATGCCTCCTTTCCCATAGATTGCAATCTGTTTAATCTTTTTAGCCATTCTCATTCTCCTTTTATTAGGTCAAATTAATATAATCCAAGGCGTCTTTGATAAACCCTTTGTGCACGATAACCCTGAATTGCTGCTCCTCCAATATCCGGAGCGCACCTCCCCCAATCTGATTCACGATGATATAATGACAATCCTTTAATTCTTCCAATACGGCAGTTATCCCTTCCCAGGTATGCTGTCCGCCGCTGCAGGGAGGTGTCACCTCCCGAAAGCCGACAAAGTGATATTGACCGTCTTCGACTTCAATTACACTGAACCTGCTGCAGTGTCCGAAATGGTCCGTCACCACCTTTCCGTCCTTGGAAGCAACCGCAATCCGATAACCCAGCATATCCTCCTCCAAATCTTCTTATTTTCCTGCAGTCAGCTTCCTTCGATCCTTCCTGCGGGATCCTTGATCAAGTTGACCTTCCGGGTTGAGCCTGCCACAGCCTGCAAGTCTCAGCCATGGGAGAAGGTCTCTTTGAGTATTAACGGCCTGGAATATACCTGGCTTCCGATTTCCAGTTTTCCGGGTATGCCCACGGCATCTGCCCGGCATCTGGCGCAGTGCCTGAATACCTCGATAAATTCTTCCGCTTCTCTTCTTGCACCGTCAATATCGATACATTCCGGTTCCCTGCAATGTGCCAGCTTATACTGGGGAATCAGCGGAATGATATTATAGAGAGATGCACCTGCTTCCTTAACCGCCTTGGCGATATCACGGATGTGACGGCGGTTGATCTCCGTAATTAATACAGTATTTACTTTAATTGTAACTCCTGCTTCAGCCATCCTGCGTATACCGGACAATTGGTTGCGGATGAGTATGGCTGCAGCTTCTTCACCTTCATATGTACTTCCATGATAGAATATCTTCGAGACTATCTTGGCTAAGATCTGAGGATCTACAGCATTCACCGTCACGGTCAGGGTATCGATGCCAAGTTCAATCAATTCCTCAGCTCTGTCCTCCAGTAATAGCCCATTGGTACTCATACATTTGATCAAATCAGGAAATTGATCCTTAATCAGCCGGAATGTCCGGATAGCCCGGTCGGAGGCTAAGGTATCCCCAGGACCTGCGATCCCTGCCACGGTAATATCAGGACAAAGGGCAAGTGCGCGCCGGGTGGTCTCCACCGCTTCCTCCGGTGTCAGTATGGACGCCGTCACACCGGGGCGTTCTTCATACGTATTGATTTTCCTATCGCAAAAATTACATTGAATGTTACAGCCAGGACAGACCGGCAGATGAATTCTTCCTTTATTCGGCACTTTGCCAAAACAGGGATGAATGTTATTAATTCTGGCCTTATTACTCATGAAGTCCTCATCCTCCTTTCATTAATTCCAACTCCGGCATAATGCTCCATCGCTATCATGGCATCCTCGAATTCTGCCATAAAATGAAAAAAAGCCCAAGATAACACTTTTGTGCTTCTTGAACCTCTAGTTTTCTAGTCAGCTCTTATCCCGATATTATCACTTCATTCGAATTTTCTCATTCTTTTCAATCTGAATGATGTAACCATCCTGAATGGTCAGATTTATCGAACCATATTGTATGGTTTCAATAAGCTCAATAATCTTTTGCAGGTTTTTTTCATTGCTTGCGCTTTTTTTGTCAAAATTATCCTTCTTATCCTCCATCTCCTACCACCCTTTTTTACATACAAGAAATTCAATCGGAACAAGTTATTCATACTTGATTAATATGTATTATATGTATTATACGATAGTATATTCCATTTTTCATATAATGTCAATATGTAATATATGATATTTCACACTTTTTTTCTTTATGTTATTTTCTTAACATTATCATACAAATATGAGAATTTCACAGATAAGCCGTCTGACCTGTCCGGACAGGTCTAATATCCGTTAAAAAGAGACTGTCACAAGACAGCCCTGCCAAAAACAGTCAAAATAATGTACAAAAGGGAGCCTTGATTGGTTCTCTGAAAACCATTTTCAACGCACCCTCGTATAATATAAATACCTGTTTTATCGTACAAGCTGCTATTGCAGATCCATTTGCGGCAGCCTTCATCCATTACATAATTTATCCGTCTGAATTATACAATCTATTTCTGATTATACATATCATCCTGTATAACGTATGGTGAATTCTTTGATTTCAATAAAATTATCTGATTCTTTGCCGCAGGAGGACGCGTATACACCCAGGGTATTACCTACAAAGCCTCCTGCTATGTCGGTGCTCATCTCATGGATATCTGCATCTTTTAATAAGACAATCTCACCGGAATCCGTTGTATGGATAAAATCAGCCTTTTGTCCGTGTCCCTTTATTTTTATTCGAAGCTTCTTAAGCTGCCCATGACTTTCTTCATCCGGATCATCCGCGGGCAGAATATCCTCAGCCAGTACCTTTTCTTCCAGCCTTGTACATTTTGCTACCTGCAGCGCAAGCTTATCTCCTGACGGGGTGCCCATACATTTTATACGGAACAGCATATGGTATTCATTGCTCTGCATTATGGCAAATCCGGCTTCTTCCGTGTCTGATAACGGTCCGAATTCAATTTCCAAAACTGCATTATAATAATATTCCAATTGGCGAAAGCCCAGGTATGCAGGTGAAGCCAGTTCCTTCAAGGTGGGCGGCAGGATATACATTCGAAGCTTTCCGTTCCTGTTCTCATAGAACTCACACTTGGGATTACGAAGCATCACTACATCGCGCTTATCAGGAGGAAATGCATCCAGCATCTGAGTTTTGTCCGTGAAAGAACTTTCTCCGGCATACGGAAGCTCCACCGTATCTTCCAGCTTGCCGATGCCCGGATTTACCACAGGCCATCCGTCCTCCCATGCTACCTTGGCCAGAAAGGTTTCTCTTCCCAAACCAATATAACCTTCACATTTTCTGCTCGCCAGCATAACCATATACCAGTTGCCCTGTGTATCATCCACCAGATCGCCATGCCCTACATATACGACAGGATAATCCCTGCCCAGGTGCCTGTGAGTCAGAATCGGATTGTTCGGATTATTCTCATAGGGTCCATATATATTCTTGCTTCTGGCTATGGTTACTGCATGATTCGGACCTGTTCCCCCCTCAGCAATCATTAGATAATAATAATCATCCTTCTTATAGATATGCGGACCTTCCGGCCAGATAGCGTCCCTTAGGGCTCCCTTCCAGACAGCGTGACTTTCACCGGTTAATTGCATGGCAGCCAGGTCTATCTTCTGAACCCAGATCTCCCAGTCGCCATTATATCTTACACCCTCCGGGTTTGGCCTTGTTCCCACATAATAGCCGGTTCCGTCCGTATCAATAAAGAGGCTCGGGTCGATGCCCTGCGCTTCTTTCCCTAGAAAATACGGCTCAGACCAGGGGCCTTCCGGGTAATCTGCTGTTACGATAAAATTACCGCCGCCGGATATATTGGTGGTAATCATGTAATACACTCCGTCATAATAACGGATGGTAGGCGCAAAGATACCGTTCGAGTGCCGGCAGCCGGTTAGCGGAAGCTGTGAATTCCTGTCCAGAATATTACCTATCTGTCTCCACTGAGCCAGATTCTTACTATGCCATATGGGTACTCCGGGAAAATATGCGAAGCTGGAATTGACCAGATAGAAGTCGTCCCCTGCCCTGCATATGGAGGGATCAGGGTAAAACCCGGACAAAATAGGATTTTTTGCATATATCATACGATATGTCCTCTCTATACAATGCTTCATTATAAAATGTAAACAAGAAAGGGAGTAATGGCAAAACTAACCATTCATTAGTTTTGCCATCTCCCCATACATGTTTTCTATTTAACTTAGGATAATTTCTTGGAATTACTCAATATACTTGGCAGCACGTTCATCAATGATTTCCTGTCCACCGGCTGCCAGCCAGTCTTCAATTCCGGCTTCCCATACCTGGTCAAATTTCGCGGGATCGGCTACAACAGCTTCTGCCATAAGGGTCTTACCCTTATCCGTTAAGATCTGAGTATAAGGGCCTGCCGCACTCAGGGTAACCGGAACAATGATGGACGGACGTCCATTGCGCATGGAGTTCGCATAAGCATCAACAATGAGCTGAGGATCTACGGTATAGGACTGGGCAAGTGCCTGTGAGTACTTGTCAGAATCCCCTACATCAAGGCCGTTAATCATAATGGTGTAGTCAATGTTCTGAGCGGAGTTCATAATCTTTTCGTTGGTTGCTGCGATAACCTTCGGAACACCGTCAACGATTTCATGAGTAACACCTTCTTCACCAACCTGTAAGAAGTAACGGTTCTCAAACTTAGACAGCCAGTTGATATAACGAAGAGCACCTTCTACATTCTCACTGAAAGCAGGAATGAAGTAGTTCAGACCGGCTGCATCATACAGTGCTTTCTCAGTTACTCCGTTTGCATTCTCAAAGCAGTCTACAGTTACGATCTCAGCGTTAGGAACATTAACCTGCAGGTCACGTAATAATCCTGGAGTATCACGGTATGCCTGATCCCAGTTGTGGATGAAGGCACCGACAACACCGCTCTTAATGAGATTATCACTGTCGGTATCATCCTGATACAGCATGAACTGATTATCTACCAGTCCATTATTATACATGGTATTAAGGAAACGAACGCCTTCCTTATAACCGGGTAATAAGAAGTAACGGTCAACTACAGTATTGACCCAACGGTCTTTCTTACTTATGTTCGGGTCAATGAAGGACTCCAGAAGAGTACCTGCGCGCCAGCGGACATCACTGGTCATAGTAAACGGAATCACCTTATCTTTACCTACATTGCCGGGATCCTTCTCTTTAAACTGAACAAGAGCATTATAGAATTCCTCTTTGGTCTTAGGCAGAGGCAGGCCAAGTGCATCCAGCCAGTCCTTACGGATAAAGGTGTTCAGCTGAGCAACGTTCATACGGCGTGCCGGCATGGAGAATAACTGTCCGGTCTCTGATATTACGTTGCGATAAATCATATCGCGTCCTTCCAATGCAAGATCAGGACCCAGGAACTCCTTAAGATCAGGTAATAAGGTATCAACATAGGAAGCAACATCAGCAAGACCGCCAAGATCACGATACTGTGCGATTAAGTCTCCGCTGTAAGTAAGGCATACGTCCGGTGCAGTCCCTGCAGCCATGAGATTGTTTAACTGATCAACCTCTTCCCACCTGGATACCGCAACAAATGTTACACCGATATTTAGTTCTTCTAAAACCTTTTGTTTGATCCAGTCCGTATAAAAGTTATTGGTAGGATCGGTCTTTCCGCCATCAGTACCACGGTCAAAAATCTCAACCGTAATCTCGCTGTATTCCGGTTTTTCCGGCTCTGTATCCTCCGGTGAATCTGTAGCATCCGGTGCTTTTGTAGCCTCGGGTGCAGGTGTACCGCTTACATTATTCCCCTCGGAAGCATCTTTCTTACCGCATCCCCCGAGAAGGGTGAAAATCATTAAGCAGGCAAGTATGAGTGACATCCATTTCCTTTTCATATTCCATCCTCCTATTAATTTTTTATAGATCAACGTCACCTTAGTGACGGTGGATCCTGATCAACTCCCCGGCATGTTCTCCCAAATCACATGCGGGTATTCCTGACTATTCCTTTATTGCCCCCAGGGTAACACCCGCAATAAAATGCTTCTGGAGCATGGGGTATACGATCAATATCGGAATTGTGGCGAACATAACCGACGCGGCTTTTAAGCCTTCACTGGCCGCCGGTGATGCAAAACCTTCATTCTGGCTTACCTCAATGGCAGACAGATTATTAATGACCTGATAAAGCTTTAACTGTATCGGTGCATATTTGGGATTAGGCAGATACATCAGTGCATCCGAGAATCCGTTCCACCGGCCTACCGCATAGAACAGCGCCAGGGTCGCATATACGGGCTTCGATAAAGGAAGATATATCCGAAGCAATATGGCAATTGGACCGCCCCCATCCAGCTGGGCAGATTCACGAAGACTGTCCGGTATGGTATAGAAAAAGCTTCTTAATATAATCATATTAAAGATCGACAAACAGTTCGGAATAATCAGAACCAGCGGATTATCAATCAGATTCAGATCCTTCATCCATATATAGGTAGGTATGGTACCCGCACTAAAATACATGGTAAGGAGCATCAAGCCATTAATAAATTTTCTCCCCTTCAAATAGTCGAATATCAATGGGTAGGAGCACAGTGTCGTGATAACCAGAGAGACAATCATACAGATGAATGTAAGGATTGCCGTCCACCCTAAGGAACGAATAAATGCTTTATCATGAAATACATAAAAGTAAGATTCCCAGGTAAACTCAACGGGCCAAAAGCTTACTCTATTATTGATCAATGCCTGAGTCGAACTCATGGACCGCGCCCATATATTCACAACCGGTAATACACATATTAATATAAATAAAAAGCATACTGCTGCAATGATAACATCCTGCGATTTACGTTTTGCTGACTTAACCATATTCTGTCCCCTCCTTTATAATACACCGCGCTCGCCGAATTTCTTGGCTATAGCATTCGCACTTAACAGGAATATTACGCATATGACAGACTGGAATAATCCGACTGCTGCCGTAAGCGAGAACTGGAAGCCCCGCACACCGACTCTGTATACATAAGTACTCAAAACATCAGCAACACTCATAACAAGGTCATTTCTCATGGCATACGGCCGGTCAAACTCACTTCCGAGGATTCGTCCCAGATTCATAATCAATAAAACTATGATTGTGGATCGAATACCCGGCAAAGTAACATGCCATATTTTTTTGAATCTGGTTGCTCCGTCTACTTCCGCTGCTTCATATAATTCCGGGTTAATACCGGTTATAGCCGCAAGATAGATGATGGTATTCCATCCCATCTCCTTCCATACGCCCAATGCAATGTATGTCCATACATAAAGATGATTTTCAGTAAGAAAGTTCACGGTTCCTACGCCGATACTGCTCAGGAATACATTCACCACACCGGTACGCGGAGCCAGTAATTGCTTTGCGATACCGCTGATGATAATCCATGAAAGGAAATGCGGCAGATAAACAACCGCCTGAGTGAATCTTTTATACCGTTTGAAGACCAGCTCATTCAGCAGCAGTGCCAGCATGACCGGTATGGGAAAACCAAATGCCAGATCCAGGGCGTTCAGCATCAGGGTATTACGAAGCGCTTCCCAGAAATCTTTGGTTAAGAAAGCTTTCGCAAACCACTTGTACCATGGATCCGCCCACGGCGATTCCCATACACCCCGAAACATGTTGTAATCCTTAAAAGCCATAGAGATATTGGTCATTGGTATGTACCGGAAGACGATGGCAAATGCGATTGGTAATATGAGCATGAGATAAAGTGTCCATGTCTTTTTGAGATACATCCTAGTTCTTAGAAAGCTTTTTCTTTGCTTCATTGTCATTTCCCCTTATACTTTAATTTTACTATATTATAACATCTTATAACTATATTAGTATACTAGTATACAAATAACAATGCTATAATATCAATAAAGTTACGACAAATAATTAGTGCATTTTTTATATTCACAACAATAAAAAATCCATATTTATATCTAATTGTAACAACCAAATGCCCAAAGGAACATGAGGAAACTATGGAAATTTTGTGAATATCATGGGTAATTTCAAGATATTCTATGCAAATTTGCGATTACATAATAGGTTGACATATTTTAACACCTATAATAAACTTATAATATAGGTTCTGGAACATGATTAACTTGCAGACACAGTTATCAATATTCTGACAAATATTTTAACGGAGAGGGTCATTCATGGATTACAGTGTTCTGAATAATCTTGTAGTTACCATAGATTATTACAATCATCGGATATGTACGCCTACCTGGTGCATTGAGGAGGATATTATAAATTTTGTCGATATAACATATGTTATCAGCGGACAAGCTGAATACTATATTAATAAGAAGAAATATACCGTAACAGCCGGGGATCTTATCTGCCTCCCGGTAGGCAGCCTGCGTTCGGCTGCCAGCTGTCCGACCTCCCTTATGGAATGCTTCAGTATCAACGGTGTTATGCGTGATATCGACGGTGAGAATATCACCTTACCGCTCCCGCTCATCGGTAAGATAGGGCTTCAGAAGGATATTATTGCACAATATCATGATCTGAATTTCGTGTGGCAGCTGCGGGATCCCGGCTATCTGCTAAAAGCCCGTGCCTTGTTCATGATGATATTGCAGCGTTATTTCCAGCTTATCGTATACCAGAAGGATACCGGTATTATGGATAAGCGAATTAAGAAAGTTCTGTATCATATGACCAATCATTATAACGAACCGCTGACCGTGCAGAATATGGCCGAGCTGGTTAATCTGAGTGATATGTACTTTGGTAATCTGTTCAAGCAGGAAACCGGAATGTCCTTTCGAAAGTTCTTGACCTCCATACGAATGAACCGCGCAGAGGACATGCTTAACAGCGGGGAATATAAAATTAATGAAGTGGCTGATGCCTGCGGCTTCAGTGACGTGTTCTACTTCAGCAGGTTATTTAAGGAAAACCGTGGATTTGCGCCTTCCGATGCGATACGGGCAAGAAAAAAGCAAAATCATAATTAAAGGCATAAATAAAAAGTAAGAGCCCGATATAATTACCGCTTCCTTGATGGAGGTAATTAATCCGGGCTCTTATAATATCCATATGAATGACTATGTAATAAAAAAGCTCTGTGTTCTATCTGTTCTCCGCTGCTTCTATCGCTGCCTTTGGAGTCTGCATTCCAAACATAACCGATAATATTCCATTGCCGTATCTCTCAAACATCTCGGCACAGATCAATAATGCCCTCTCCACTGTCTCCGGTGACGGAATACTATCAATACAATTACTATAGACCCTGTAACGAATATATCCCTTTTCGGAATCCAGTTCAAAACAGCCGTCCGTCAGGCCATAATTCGCACGTGTAATATATTCGATTACATTTTGTCTGCATTCCTCATCAGCCTTAATATCAATAGTAGCAATAGTTAGAAATCCCGTATGCTTAACAAGGATATAATAATCTATACTTTTTAATTTATTATTGATGTTCATCCCCATGGTGAATAAGTCTTTATTTTCTTCATGCAGGAAGTGCCAATCATTATCTGTCAAGTAATCTTCGATGCTTTTTAATATTCCTTTTTTTAATTCTATGACCTCCATGAGTAACCTCCGGGTGGTTATATATAAATTATATTGGAGGTGTACGGAATATATTCTAAAGGATCAGCGGGATAAAGAAAAGTTATCTGTTCATTAAAGTATTAATATCCTTACTGTGGGATATCACTACTTTCTTTAAAACCTTAATATCAAATTCCATCTCATCAACTTTATCTACAACCTTGTCCAATTTTTCTGTATTGGGATTATACTGTTCCATTAATAAGCCGATATTTCTATCGGTAACATTTTCAAGGTGTAATTGAATATTGGAAACATCATCGGATAATTTAACTACCTTTGTATCCAGTACCACAAGGTCTTCTGATAATTTGTCGACTTTCGTATCCAGTACCACGAAATCTTCCGACAGTTTATCGACTTTCGTATCCAGTACCACGAAATCTTCCGACAGTTTATCGACTTTCGCATCCAGTACCACGAAATCTTCCGATAATTTATTTACTTTTATATCCATTGATTGCAATATTTCTAAGATTTTATCCTCATTATTCATTGTAATCACCCATCCTTTAATAATATTGTAGTATTGCTGCTGGTCCAAGTCAATCTCTAATTATCTTTTCCATGTACATCTTTTCATTTGTATTATAAAGTCATCCCCCCTCCTTTCATAGTATATTTTACCATAAAAGAACCGAAAAAGCAAACAAATGTTCTTAAATAGTTCTTAAATAATCAAATTTCATGCTCCAAAGATAAGTAAAGGTAAGTAAAGGTAAGTAAAAATAAATTGTAACGCTTTTTATATAGATATATACCATATCTCTGATCATTGCATCTAAATTGAGTAAATAACAGGATCTTTTCATAAATTATTTTGATGAGGATTATGGAGATTAATCTCTTCTGCTTTTGTGCCTGAGCTTTATCCGGCAATAACTTGTTATATGGGTAATAGAGTTATATTTATAACAGCGTCATCAGGAAGCTTTGAGCTTCTTCATTATATACAACTACTTCATATTCATTCCCTTTCTCGCTGATCCTCTTTTCCATGGACATTCCGATTTGAAGGCCCTTATCCGTTACGACAGACACCTTGCGGCCTAAAAGGTGGTTGAATTGATCTGCAAGATATCCCTCTTCTCTGAGCTTTTCTGTCAGACGGGTGGCGGCTAAGCGTTTCATTTGCCGTTCATCCCGAAGCTCATTTAAATGATCTACGAGTTGGCTTATTGTAACAATGCCAAGTGGTTTTACACTTTGCTTCATCTCTTCCGTTAATAAGAATTCTGTCTTCTTCAACCGGGATGCCGTGTGTTTTTTGTGATCTGCTTCCTCCTGTATCGGCTCATAGCTTAAAGCTTCTTTCTTTCCGCCGTTAAAATCCAAAACAGCATCGATAAATGACTGTCCGTACTTTTCAAATTTATGCTCACCGACTCCGGCTACCAGGAGCATCTCCTTTTTATTATCAGGCTGCCTGACACACATTTCAGTCAAAGTCTTATCAGAGAATATAATATAAGGCGGCAGCCCTTCCTCTTTTGCCAGACGAAGCCTGACTTCTCTCAGGCGGTCAAATAAATCCAGTCCTTTGGAGGTCAGTATTTCTGATTTCCGTTTTGCTTTATTGGGCTCAGGCTGTTGGCTTAACGTACTCGCTTTCGGAAGCTTCATAATAATTCCGGCCGTCCCTTTCATAATGGTATCTGCTGAACGGGCCGCTCTGGCGATAGAATATTTATCATTGGTCAGATAGATTATTCCGTCAATGATCAGCTTATTCATCACATGACGAAGAAAAGCTTCACTCTCCGCCGCCCTTTTTCCGTACAATTTATTATTGACCATATTATTTGCAGTGAGCTTTGCTGCCTTTCTTCCCTGCAGGGTAGCAATAATCACATTGATTCCAAAGCGCTGGCCGCATTCCTTTATACAGCTTATAATATCCCTGCTTACCTCCGTGACATCCTGTTCGTCAAATTCCGTCAGGCAATTCGAACAGTTATCACAGCAGCTGGTCCCGAATTCACCGAAATACCGCAGCATGTACTCCCTTAAACAGTCCTTCGTATGGCAGTAATAGGTCATTATCTTCAACCGCTCTTCATCGCGTTCACGAATCATCTCCCTTTGAACATCACTCAATTCATCATTATCATTCCCATTCTCTATCAAAAACTGATTGATGCGGACATCCCTGGCCCCGTAGAGCAGGATGCACTCTGCCGCTTCACCGTCCCTGCCGGCCCGTCCTGCTTCCTGATAATAGCCTTCCATATTCTTTGGCATATTATAGTGGATTACATATCTTACATTGGATTTGTCAATTCCCATGCCGAATGCATTGGTTGCCACCATTACAGGCTTTCTGTCATAGATAAAATCCTCCTGGTTTTCACTTCGTTCCGCATCGCTCATCCCTGCATGATATCTCGATGCCGGGATCCCCCTGCCATTGAGAAGTTCATACAGCTCATCCACATTCTTTCTGGTTGCACAGTATATAATCCCGCATTGTGTCATATGGTCCTGTATGTAGTTTACTACCTCGGCATCCTTATCCTTTGGTGTCCGTACCTCAAAATAAAGATTCTTCCTGTCATAACCCGTAACCACTACGGTCGGGCTCTCAAGCCGAAGGATGCAGCTGATATCCTCAATTACCTCCTTCGTCGCCGTGGCAGTGAAGGCACTGACCACAGGACGGACAGGAAGCTGTTCGATAAAACGGACTATCTTAAGATAGCTGGGTCTAAAATCCTGTCCCCACTGGGAGATACAGTGGGCTTCATCCACGGTAACCAGCTTAATGTCGGCATGGCATGCATAATCAAGGAATTCTTCAGTCTCCAGCCGCTCCGGCGCCACGTAGATAATCTGGTATTTGCCCTGCTCTGCATATTGTATGACAAGACTGATCTGCCTGGCAGAAAGGGAGCTGTTAATGTAGGCGGCATAGACCCCGGACTGATTTAAGGCCGTCACCTGGTCCTTCATCAGGGAAATAAGCGGCGATATTACAATCGTGACACCTCCCATTATGAGCGCGGGTACCTGGTAGCAGATGGACTTGCCGGCACCGGTGGGCATTACGCCCATGGTATCCTTTCCGGACAGTATGCTTTGGATCAGCGGCTCCTGGCCTTCACGGAAGCTGCTGTAACCGAAGCGGCCTTTTAATATATCAGATGGCTTATGTTCCATATTAACCATAATGTTATCCTCCCATAATAATTTATTTGTTATCTTCTTGTACTTATATCAAGCATCTTATTTCTTTTACCGAATATCAAGAAGCTTATTTCTTTTACCGAATGCAGTATATGGCATAATTACAACATAAGTATTTAACAATATCAACCTCGGATTTTTCTGCTGTTTGCAAAAGCTCCATATGAAACTTTATAAAATGTTCATCTCTGTTGATTTTCAGTTTGAATAAGTTATAATTAATTATGTGGATTTGTGTATTACATATATACTTCCGATTAATCGGTAAGGCAAAAACGGAATGTTAGGAGTAAGGACATGATCAGATTACATTTTGAGAAACTCTCAAGGTACGACAGGCATCAGGAGCCTTGTACCGCTGCTATTCCATATCCGCAGGGAGAATTGTATGATATTACATCATCAGCGGTCCGTGATGGTGAAACACTTCTGCCTGTTCAATGCAAGGTTACGGCCGAATGGCCGGACAATTCCGTCAAGTGGCTTCTCGTTACCTTTTTCGCTGATTTGCCCGGCAATAAGGCAAAAGACTTTTATTTTATTACTGATAATAATATGCCGGTTAAACCTGTTACTCAGGTTACCGTTCTGGAGAATTCCGGCCGGTTACATATCGATACCGGCGCGTTGAAGCTTCATTTAAGCAGATCAGGGGAATATGGACTCTTTGACAGGATAGAAACAGAGCATACCGAATATCATCATGATGACATCATAGGACCGGTCATTACAAATGCAGCGGAGGAAGAGCATTTCTTACAGATCGGAAATGATGGTTGGGACATTTTAGAGCAGGGACCCTTATTATCTGTGTTTCAGGCAAAGGGAAAGCATCACGGCAAAGACCGGGATAACTGGATCGACTATATCGTGCGTATTTATGCCTATGGAGGAAAACCATGGATCAGGATGGAATACACCGTTATTAATAAGGAAGAGGGAGACGCCCAGACCTTGCGGGGAATGGAGTTAAGATTAAATATAAAGCACCCTGTAAGCTCAAAAGTCACAACTGCTTTAGCCACCTCCAACTACGCCAGCAAGATCCGGCAGGGCTGTGGGGATGAGAAGCTGTACCACTTAATCGATGCGCAGCAGCTGATATATGAAGCTAACGAACATATTCCCGAGACCTTCTACGGTACCTTCTGGGCAGACCTGAATGCAGAAAGCCATGGCGGAATTTGTGCTACAATCTATCAGGCCCATCAGAATTTCCCAAAGGCAATGGAAGTAGATTCCACGGGGATCTCCTTACGAATTCTCCCGAAGGAGTCCTTTGATTTAGACTTACTTCAAGGCATGGGTAAGACACATCGTATTTTTCTGCATTTTCACGGACCCAAGGAAAGCATAACGGATCTGAATATAAGAAGTCTTCAGATGCAGCTGCCGGATCGCCCGGTCCTGGATACAGAGGTGTATGAGAAGGCAAAGGTTTTTGATAATATCTTTATAAGAAATAAGATCGGTGAAGTAGAAGCAGCACTGGCAGCCAAAGCGGATGGAAGGGGTAAGGCCTACGGAATCCTTCATTGGGGAGACGCTCCGGATCCGGGTTATACCCAGCAGGGCAGAGGTAACGGGGAACTGGTATGGACCAATAATGAGTATGATTTTCCTCATGCGGCCATGCTGATGTATGCCAGGACCTCCGAGAGGCGGATGCTTGACTATCTGCTTGTTACCGCACAGCACTGGATTGATGTGGATGTCTGCCGGTACAGCCATGACCCGCTCAGGCAGGGTGCACAGATCACACATTCCGCCCGCCATACCACCGGCGGCGTCGAGATCAGTCATGAGTGGGTGGAGGGCCTGTTCGATTATTATCATATGACAGGAGAAGCAATCGCCTTTGAAACGGCTCTGGCAATCGGAGAGAACATCTTATATCATCTGGGTCAGCCAAGATATCAGAAGAAGGGTGAGATTAATGCCCGGGAGACCGGATGGGCATTACGATCCCTGGTAGCATTATATATAGAAACCCATGATGAGAAATGGCTGGCATCCGTTGATATGATCGTTGGACATTTTGAATCCTGGAAGGAGGAATACGGCGGCTGGCTTGCACCATATACGGACCATACTGCCATCCGGGTCCCGTTTATGATCGCAGTGGCGGTGGGAAGCCTGATGAGATACTACCGGGTAAGGCCCCAGAAACGAATTAAAAGCATGATTCTCCATGCGGTAGATGATATGGTGGAAAACTGTATCCTGGATAACGGGCTATTCTATTATAAGGAATTACCCAGTTTGCGAAGACTTGGCAATAATACCCTGGTATTGGAAGCATTGGCCGATGCATATGAGCTGACGGGGGATGTAAGTTACCTGAAACATGGTATCATAACCTTCCGGGAAGCGGTCAGGAATGAGGAAAGGCATGTCAGCTTCACAAAGCAGATCAATGGTGATGCAGTCATCCTGCAAGGACCCGGTCCGAAAGGCTTCGCGCAGTCCTTCTATCCTGTCACGGCATTCTATGCGGCGGCTGCAGAAGCAGGAATTATAGGGTCCAAAGAATAGAAAGCCGGAAAGGTATTAATGATTCAGTATGGAAGCACGTAATTCTACAGTTTAAACAGGATTCGCGGGAAACAAAGACGAAAGGCCATGAACAATTCGAAATAAAAAGAAAAGGATGTGTATTTATTATGATAGTAAAAAGTGAAAATGTCAAGACTAAAATACTTGATGAAAAATCCTCCAGGAAGATACTCGGTAACGGAGGCTCTCTCATGATGGCCGAGGTAACCTTCCAGAAAGGCGGTATCGGTGCAGTACACAATCATACGGACCATGAACAGGTTTCTTATATTGTAAAGGGCTCCTTTGAAGTATCCGTCGGCTCGGACAGGCAGGTATTAAAAGCCGGAGACAGCTTTTATGCCGCCAGGAATGTAGATCACGGTGTTATCGCTTTAGAGGACGCTTCTGTCATACTGGATGTATTTACTCCGATCAGAGAAGATTTTTTGGATTAAGATCGAAGAGATGAATTAAGGAGCTGTAGGAAAATAAAGATTAATAATTTACACAAGAATAGTATTTATACCATAAAAATGAGCTTTGAAAGGTGTTTATAATACCTCTCAAAGCTCATTTCTGCACATTGCTTTACAACAAGGTTATTTTACGACAGCCTCTGCTTTATCCTTTAAAGCTATTCACCCGCTGATTAAGGTATACTTTGCAGACATGGTTTGATATTCAAATTCCTCCGGCAGAAGCGGTTTGCTTATAAAATTCCCCTGCAGATAATCACATCCTGCCTTCTCAAGATATTCATATTGCTCCATACTCTCAATACCCTCTGCCGTGATTGTCATCTTCATCTTTTTCCCGAACTGGATGATGGTATCTATGATTGCTTTGTTCATCTCATTCTTCATGCAGCTTACAAAGTTCCTGTCTATTTTTAAGCTGCCGAACAGCTCCTCCTGGATGCAGAGGAATGAATTATACCCGGATCCGAAATCATCAATTGACAGCTTCACGCCCAGGGAGGATAAAGTTCTGATATTATTAATCACTGTTTCATTATTGCCCCAGAATTCGCTCGGTCTTATCTCGATCATAAGATATTCCGGTTCCAGCCGGTGCTTCAATAGTATGCTTTTAACCATGGCTGCAAAATCCGTCTGGCACAACTGTACCGCTGATATATTCACCGACAGGGCAATATCTATGTTCATCCCATGCCATTTCATAATCTGGCTGCAGGCATTCTCAAGCACCCATTTGCCCAATGGTATGATAAATCTTGTCTTTTCGGCAAGCGGGATAAAATCGGAGGGACTGACTAACCCCATAACCGGATGTTCCCAACAGATCAATGCTTCCGCTGTCGCCACTCTTCGCTGCCGTATATCATAGATCGGCTGGTAACACAGATAAAATCCGTCCTGTTGATGCAGTCTTTTAACATTGATTTTCATTTCATTTGTTATCAATGCCGTCTTCATCATGCTATTGTCAAAATACTGGAGCCTGTTCTTCCCTAATTCTTTGGCTCTGTTCATGGCAATATCCGCACTGGTGACAAGTAATTTTTCCTCGCATCCATTCTTGGGATAGATAGCAATTCCGATGCTTACCGAACCATAGATCCGATAGCCCTTAATGTCAATGGGCTGATACAGGGTCTCCAGTAAATAATCCATATATTCATTAATACCGCTCCTGCTTGTAAAACCGGTCACAAACATTGCGAATTCGTCGCCGCCCATACGGCAGACCGCATCCTTCTTCTTGATGCATGACTGTAATTTCCTTGCTACTT
>JAFADH010000208.1 GCA_023424995.1 Bacillota bacterium
TAAATAATCGGCTTCGCCGCAAATTTTCAACGATTTGTCAAGGGTATTGCGAAAAAAGTGGGGGATTTTATAAAAATGGAATCTGAAAGCCAGTAAAATCAGGGCTTAGAGATTCCGAGAAGTTAAATGTATTAAGAGGAGGAAAGAAAATGAGAAATGTACGCAAAAACATCAATGTGGTCATGGCAATACTGCTGATAGCGGTTATGTCACTGAGCGCATGCAAAAAACCGACGGATGGCCCTTCCGGCTCGCCCACGGATGCTGCAAAAGACACTACGGAAACCTCAGATAATGATTCCGGGGATCCGATTCAAAAAGAGCTTGCCAAGGGCCATGTAACCCTGATCGGATATCAGTTCGGTGATAACTCCGTCGATCATGATGCCGTACTGGCAAAGCTGAACGAGAAGTTAAAGGCTGATATTAATACGACCATCGAGATAAGGGGAATCCCCTGGACGGATGCGGAAACCAAATATAAATTGATGTTTGCATCCGGTGAAGAATTTGACTTCTGTTATTCCGGCGCATGGATCGGCTTTAATTCGGTGGCTACGACCAACGGGTATATGAGTCTTGATCTGGATATGGTAAAAACCTATGCTCCGGATACCTATGCAGCCACGTCGGAAGACCGCTGGAAGCAGGTTACGGTAAAGGGAAAGATCTATGGTCTTCCGAACATCAATGCCAAGATAAAGAATGTATTGGCGGTATTTCGCGGAGATCTCCTGGACAAGTACAATATCACCGGTGTTTCCAGTCCGGATGAATTTGTAGATGCCTTATTGACAATTGCCGCAGGCGAAGACGAATTATTGGCGTGGAATGTGGGAAATGCGGAGCAAAACGGCAGAATGAGAGGAACCCTTTACAGCCAGGCTAAGAATTTAAAAGATGTAATCGCCGGTGTGCCCCTCCTTAGTGTGGATATGTTGGATGCTTCCTATAAAATATTTAAGATATACGAAGATCCGGATTATTTGAAGTACCTGGAGACCACACAGAAATTAGCAGATGCCGGTGTCTGGTCAAGGAGTGCTCTTGCCAATTCCAATACGGACGAGAATAACTTCCTTGCGGAAAAATCTGCCTGCTACATAGCAGATGCGTTTGATACCTTTAACAGAAATGACGCAACCATGAGAGCATTGAATGAAGCCTACGAAAACAGGTATTTTGAAGTAAATCCCGGTTATAAGAAGATTCCCGAGGGCGGCAATATGTCCATGATTTCCATCAATGCCAACAGTAAGTATCCGGAAAGAGTAATGATGATGTATAACTTATTTGAAACAGATAAGTCCTACTACGATCTGATTAACTATGGTATTGAAGGAACTCATTATGAAGCAGTCGGTGATACCAGATTCAATGCGCTTTTACCTAAATATAATGACTTCGGCGGCTTTACCTTGTCCTGGGGAACAAACAATTCGAATCTGATCCGTCAGAATGCAACGGTGCCTCAGGAGCAAATTGATGCTTACAATAAGTCTCTTGCAGAAGATTCCATAGAGACACCGCTTGCTACGTTTACCTTTGATGACACTGAATATAAGAACGAGATTGCCGCAATCACCAATATTGTAGAGACCTATATGATTCCCATCGAACTTGGACTGACTGACCAGGCGGAAGGTCTGGAAAAGATGAAGCAGAAACTGGACGCTGCCGGCATCGATCGACTGTTAGAGGCTGTTCAGGGACAGTTAGATGCTTATATAGCGGAATATAACGGAACCAACTAGAGCCTGTGAGAGGTCTGATTACCGGCCCTTAAGCATCTGACACTAATTCATTAAGCTGCAGACTATTAATTTTGTCTGCAGCTTTTTGAATATAATAATTTAATTATTTTATGCCGAACCAAAACTTTTATCCGTTTCTTATGTTATAATTACTAAGGAAAGTATCAGGTCTTGAAGCTTAGAGAACAGGTTGTAATCCATCTTTATAGTCAGAGGGAGATAATCAGAAACGAGGAGTTGGAAGAATGCAGGCTTATTTATTTGTACATTTTAAGGAAAAGAGAACACCGGACGGAGAGCAGGTTTACTTCGGGGTAAGCAGGGACGGCTTTCACTGGGAGAAGGTGAACGGCGGGAATCCTGTTCTATGGAGTTATTACGGAGATAAGGGCGTCAGAGATTTTACCGTTACCAGGACCGGAGCAGGTAAATTTGTGATTATGGCAACGGATTTAAGTTTGTCCTATGGAATGCGGAATCAATATCATAATTCCTGGGAGGAAATCTCCAGGAACGGAAGCAAATATCTGGTTCTTTGGGAGTCCGAGGATTTGATCCGCTGGTCGGAGCAGAGAATGATAAAGCTGGGCGATGAAAACTTCGGCTGTCTGTGGGCGCCGGATATTATATATGACAGGAAGAAGGAGGATTACGTCATTCACTGGTCATCCTCCCATCGCTCCAATCACTATGGTGAAAAGGGAATCTATTATTCCAGGACAAAAGATTTTGTGAATTTTACGGCCGCTTCGTTATTATACCGGAAGGAGGACAGCGGAGTTATTGATTCCGCCATGTATGAGGAAGATGGGAGGTATTATCTGTTCTTAAAGAGTGAGAAGAATCCGGAGAAAATTATTCTTGTAGAATCAGAGAATATCACCGGGCCGTTTAAGAAAATCGATGAGTTTGATAAAAGCATGGAGCTGCTCCAGTCCGGATTATATGAGGCTCCCACAGCGGTGCAACTGGAGGATGGCAGATGGTGCCTGTTCCTGGATTTTTACGGATGTTCCGCAGAAGAACAAGGATATGTTCCGTTCATAACGGAGAAGCTGCAGACAGGAAGATTTATCCGCTCGGATGCATCCTTTGAATTCCCGTATGGATATAAACACGGAACCATACTGACCATCACCATGGAAGAATATGAAAGACTGAAGGCTTATAAAAAGATGCCGTCAGAGCATTAAGATACAGTGATATTATAAAAAATCAAGGCATATTCAGGATAGAACCTGGTATGCAAGAGATTTGGCAATTGATGTTCACATTGAGTGTTTGGATGATCATAAAGGATTACCGATACCGTCTTTTTGTCTCGGACAGCAGACGATAATTGTTATTTTGGAAAGGCGATCATTATATATCTCACCGTCTGGCGGCGTGTCGGATAGCGGACCGTTCCGCAGATCTTACAGACGGTGAGATTATTTCATGCGGCACATTATAATGATTTTATGTTATGGATATCCATCCCATAGCATTCGCGGAATAAAAGTCTTGGAAGACTCCGATACAGACCTTCAGCTTAGAACGGAATCGACGACGGAATCTGCAAGTGCCAGCAATTCATCCATTTGGGAAGGCTTTAGGGAGGAGCGGAGAACCAGAGGAGATCCCAACAGCTCCATGCTCTTCATTCCCGAAACCAGCTCCTGCATGATTTTGTGTGAAGCCGGAGCCCAGGAACCGTTCCCTATCAAAGCATACTTGCGTTTTTGAAGGTTTAAGACGGACATATCTCTTATCAGAGCTTCCATGCCGAAATACAGTCCGGCGTTATAGGTGGGTGCGGCGAAGACCAGATGGCTGTATTTGAAAGCATCCGCAATGATATAGGAGGCATGGGTCTTGGACACATCATAGACCCTCATATCCTGGACGCCTCTTTCTGCCAGCCGGTTGGCTATAACAGATACGGCATTCTCGGTATTACCGTACATGGAGGCATAAACCAGTACTACCCCCTGCTTTTCCGGTACATAACGGCTCCACAGGTCATACTTGGTAAGGATGTAATCCAGGCTGCTGCGCCAGATCGGACCGTGCAGCGGGCATATCATACGGATCTCGGACCCCGACACCTTCTTAAGGGCAGATTGTACCTGGACTCCGTATTTACCCACGATATTGGTATAGTAACGGCGTGCTTCTTCAAGAAAAGCGCCTTCAAAATCAATTTCATCATTAAAAAGATTCCCTGAGAGGGCGCCGAAGGAGCCGAAAGCATCTGCGCTAAAGAGAATCTTCTCCTGCTCCTCATAGGTGAACATGACCTCGGGCCAGTGGACCATGGGGGTGAAAAAGAAGCGCAGTCTGTGGGTACCGAGCTCAAGGGTATCCTTTTCCGTGACCTCATAAAGCAGGGCATCGATATCGAAATCGTAGAACTGGCGGATCATCTGGAAGGTTTTTTGGTTGCCCACAAGCTTCATATCCGGATACCGTCTGCAAAGCTCTTCGATATTGGCGCAGTGGTCAGGCTCCATATGATTGATGACGAGATAATCTATGGTCCTGCCTTGCAGCACCTGCTCGATATTTTCGAAAAACTGCCTGGAGATGGAGGAGTCCACCGTATCAAGCAGGGCTACCTTTTCATCCATGATCAGGTAGGAATTATAGGCAACGCCGCCCGGCAAAGGGAACATGTTCTCAAAAAGAGCGAGTCTCCGGTCGTTGCCGCCTATCCAGTGTATATCAGAAGTTATTTGTCTTGTGCAATGCATATGGTTATTTCCTTTCTTTGTGACAATTTAATCCGGTTTTATGATAAATAATTCAAGAACTTTTGGTGTGACTATAACATATTTATGAGGTTTTTTCAAGAGCTTTCGCTTGCTCCTCCTGCTGCCGAAGAGACTGAAAACAAGATTACAGGCTCCGGCATGTAATATGGCAGATATATATAGATTTGTTGTTTTATGGATAATGTGATAAAATATAACTATTAATGAAGAGTTGAAGGATGAGGAAGTATTTCATTATGTGTTATCGTATGCAGAGCCTTCCGTTTGAAAACAACAGCAGAGCAGAAAGGAATTGATGTATGGATAAAAGAATACACAGCAAATCCGGTAACTTAAAATCTATGGCAGGGAAAGGAACAGGAAAGAAAAACAGCCTGTTTCGCACAGGTATGAGAGTTATTCTCTCCGTTATAATGATTGCGGCCATCGGTGTGAATGTAACGAAGGCCGCGGTTGTAAAAACAGCCGGGGACACCGGCAGTCCGGAGATCACCGTAACGGAAAGCCTGACGATCTACGCGGGCAATACCGCAAAGATCACGGTGAGTTCAGACAGCGAAGTACGGATCACATCCTGGAAATCCCAGGATGAAACGATAGCAACTGTCTCGGAAGGAGTGGTAATCGCTCAATCCGTCGGAATGACAAAGGTGGTAACAACTCTTGTCTCAGAGAAGGATAATAAGAAGAGATCCTATACAACCGATGTCACGGTGAATCCGGGCAATGTTACTCTTACGGCCTCAAGCAAAACGGTTGCCGTCGGAGAAACAATAAGACTCAAAACCATGGTAAACTACGGCGTAATTGACAGCCTTTCCTATGAATCCGGCAATAAGTCGGCAGCAACCGTAAAAAAGGACGGTATCTACGGAATCGTTACGGGCATATCGGAAGGCAGGGCGGTTATCACTGCAAAAGTCGAGATAGGCGGTGTCATCAAGAAAAAGACAGTGGAGATCAGGGTCGAAGAAAAGGCAGAGCCGGACCTGCCCATCTCCCAGCCGGCGAACGGAAAGAAATATACGGTCAATAGTGAATGGAAGGGAAGCCGTGTCTATTACGGAGAATTTGAACAGGATAATAATCTTAAAAACGGAAAGGAGCCCATTCTGTGGAGGGTCCTGGAGATTACGGACGATACGGTGCTCCTGTTATCCGAATATGGCCTGATCTGCAAGAATTATAATGACACCTACGACTCCGTGACCTGGGAGACATCAACGCTCCGGGCATGGCTGAACGAAACCTTTTTAGACAGTGCTTTTACCAATGCGGAGCAGAATGCCGTCTTTGACTCCAGGGTAGTAAATTCCGATAATCTTAAATACGGTACCGACGGAGGGAAGGATACCAGGGATAAGGTATTCCTGCTCTCATATGAGGAAGCGCAGAATAATGTCTACGGCTTCCAAAGCGGAGTATCCAAGAAAAGTAAAACAAGGACTATGGAACTGACGCCGTATGCCCTGCAGGAGGGCTATGCCAATAAAGATAACGGCAATACCTGCTGGTGGCTGCGCTCACCGGGCATAACCAACCAATATGCGGCCTATGTCTTTACCGTGGGAAGCATTACGGACAGCTACTTTGTGGGCCGCAGAAATGACGGGGTACGGCCGGTTATCCGGGTAAAGCTTTCTTCCGTTATATTCGGGGAATCCCTAAGTGCCGGTAAAGAATCCTATCCGGTGCTTATTGCGGAAGAACCGGTTCTTGGTATCGATCAGTAGGCAGGTATTTAATGACGGTATTAGTTTCAATTTGAACATTAATTCTGAACATGTATGATCAATTAAAAATGATAAGTGATGATTTTCTTTATCATAATGCCAATCAAATTATAGATATAAATTCATATTATACGGTGCACCGGCGGGAAAATTTCCCGCCGGTTTTCTATTGATTTATCCGCCGATTTATCCGTCCGGCGATCAAATATCATCAAAAAAAACGTATCTATCACAATATAAGACAAAAATTAACAACTTTATGAATTGAAAAATTTACATAATTATTGCAAAGTAAAGTTATGGGAAGGGGGGATTTGGAAAATAAGGATTTAAATGGAATCAAGAATTAAGCGTATAAGAACAGCCGAGCGTCTCACAATGAAATACCTGTTATGATAATGATCTGCAAATATCATGCAGATTGGAAGGTCAAAATCATAAGAGCGGGTTTTCGAAGCTCTGAAAGGAGAGGGTTCTATGTTTAAAAACAAGCGATTCTTTGTATATCTTACGATCCTGACTTTATTTGCATTAACGTTGCGCCCCATGTTACCGAATGTACAGGCAGTAGATAACAGCGTTACAAAATCGGAGGAGGGCTTATCAGGAACTATAGCCACGGCAAGTTATGAAGAATGGAACAGCAGTAAGATATACTTAAATGGAGATATGGTCACATATAACGGAGCAAACTACATGGCCAGATGGTGGACTCAGGGAGAGACCCCCGGTATTGCGGAGGTATGGAAATTAGTAACAGATCCCTCCACCGGAGAATATCCCCAATGGAACAGCTCAGCGGTCTATGTAGGCGGTGATATCGTTACTTATCAGGGAAATAACTACAGGGCACAGTGGTGGACCCAGGGAGAGACCCCGGGAGTTGCAGACGTATGGCAGCTGATCGGAGGTACGGTACCTACCCCGACGCCGGTACCGTCGGGTACACCTACAGTAACTCCGGTCCCTACAATTACACCGACTCCTCCGGTCACTCCGGTACCTACCACACCGCCGGATCCGGATAAATTTAAGGTGGTGGGCTATTATCCCAGCTGGGAACCGGGAAAGGTTGATACGATCCAGTATAATAATTTAACCCATATTAATTATGCCTTTGCCATTCCTACCAGTGACGGAGCACTTCTTCCCCTGGAGAATGCACAAACGGCACAATATATCATACAACAGGCACATGCCAGAGGAGTTAAGGTACTCCTGGCGGTGGGCGGCTGGTCCTATAACGGAACGCCGCTGGAATCAACCTTTATGGCGGCGACCAGTACTCCTGCGAAGATAGTGCAGTTCGGGAATAACATCATAGCCATGGCGAAGCAATACGGCTTTGACGGAGTGGATATGGATTGGGAGCATCCGAGAACGGACGGAACCAGCAAGCAGCAATATGAGGATCTCATGGTTTATCTGAGCACCCAGCTGAAGAAGGATAATCTGCTTCTGACTGCGGCGGTATTAAGCGGTGTGACGCCGGACGGGGTGATCTACTGGGATTCGGCAGCCCATACGGATACGGTAATTAACAGTGTGGACTGGTTCAATGTAATGGCTTATGACGGCGGAGACGGCAACAGGCACTCCACCTATGAATTCGCTGTTATGTGTGCAAAATACTGGAGGGACACCAGGCATATGCCTGCGAACAAGGTCGTCCTGGGTGTGCCCTTCTACGGCAGGCCTTCCTGGGCCTCCTATGCAGCTATCCTGCAGGCAAATCCCAATGCCTATAACACCGACGTATCCATGATCAACGGAATGGAGGCACATTATAACGGAATTCCGACCATACAGGCCAAGACCCAATGGGCCTGCGATAATATCGGAGGTATCATGATATGGGAGCTTTCCCAGGATACCACGGATCTGAATAAGAGCCTGCTGAATGCTATCGGCAATAAGGTACGAAGTAATAACAAATGGTAACCTGAATTCCGTATACGAAAGAGACATTTGAGAGACACTCGGCCAAAATCAATTGGATATGAATTAAGAAACAGCACCCTGCCATGGAACCAACGGCAGGGTGCTTTATGCCGTTTCGCAATAGTTTACATGTAAATCGCAATATTTTACATGGTTAAGCAATTAACAAAGAATTATACAATAAATTACACAAAATTAAAAATTCTGTTTCTTCTGAAAGCTTCCCCGGGATGATATAGTTTACTCAGTTCCAAACCGCCCCTGCCTATAATGGACTGCTTTACGGCGGACAGGGGGAGGACGGGGCTGTGAACCCAGATAATACGCAACCGTATTATAAATAAAACATAATCAAGAAAGGAAGAGGGTTTATGAAAAAGAAGTTATTGAGTTTATTACTGTGTCTGACATTGGTTGGTACTGCATTGGTGGGATGCAGCTCCGCACCGGATAACAATGCGGCACCTACAAAGGGAGCAACCGACAACAAGGACGACGAGACAAAAGGAAATGATACAGATACCAAGCAATACAGGGTAGCATATATAGCGAGGACCCAGTCCGACTCCTTTGCTGCATGGCTTGCCAATGAGATGAAAGCGGCAGCCAAGGAATACAGTGATATTACATTGGATGTATTCGACGGACAGGCGGATGACGAGAAGGAAAATGCGGCAATTGAGAATGCAATTACCAACGGCTATGACGCAATTATCGTTCAGCCCAATAACGGGGAAGCACAAAGACCGTATGTGGAGAAGATCGTTCAGGCAGGCATCATAGCAATCACAACCAATGCGCGTATCGACGGAATCGAAGGAGCTTCCTCCGTGGATGCCGATCCTTACAAGCAGGCAGCGGTAAACGCGGCGCTGGCACTGGAGCAGGTACCCCAGAACGGTAAGGTGGTAGTATTAAACGGTCCCTCCGGCAACTTCCATGCAGATGAAAGAAGAAAAGCATGGCAGGCAGAGTTCTTTGATAAGAGACCGGACGTAACTATCATCGCAGAGGATATTGCCAACTGGAATAAGGATGAAGCCATGTCATTTATGGAAGACTGGCAGACAGCATACGGTACAATCGATGCGATCATCTCCATGAATGACAATATGGCGGCAGGTGCCTTAGAGGTTGTTCAGGATCCTTCCAAGATATTATCCTATGGTGTTGACGGAACAGCGGAAGCCTGCCTGTTAATCCAGGAAGGCAAGATGACATCTACCTGCTTACAGTCTGCAATTGATCTGGCAGCGTTAAATCTGGAGACCGTTCATAAATTATTAACCGGTGAAGAAAAAGAGATTAACGTAGATATCAGTGAAGTACTGATTACCAAGGATAATGCCGGTGACTTTGTATCCATGTACAAAGAGAGAGGTCTGATTAAAGAATAAGACAGAATACTTAGCTAATGTGGTTTCTTATAATCCGGCAGGAGATTTATTTCACCTGCCGGATTTATTCGCTTTACAGGGTAATATGCCGGCTGTACGGCATCCGGTCCGGGAATTGGCCGGCGGACTTTTATACAGCTGTAATTTTAACAAAGGAGGAGTTATAAATGCGAATGATAAAAAGGTACAACAGTATTAAGACCAGGATTATATTGCTGCTCGGAGTTATTATATTAGCGGTAAGCCTCGGCATGGGCTTTCTGTCTTATATGATATCCTCCCGGGCACTGATGGGGAATCTGGAGCAGATGCTGCCGGAGCTGGCCAAGGAGTCGGCATTGTTGATTGAGCGGGATATGGCCAAAAGCTTTGAGCTTCTGGATATGATAATATACAACCTTAAGGATGCTGAGCTTGACCGGGAGCAAGTGCTGGCAAAGCTTCGGATTCAAGAGGTAAAAGGGAAATATCTGCTGCTGGGGCTGGCAGATTCCAAGGGGATGCTCACTGACTCAGGCAAAAAGCAGATCAATATAGAGGAGCTGGAGGTTTATCAGAAGGCCCTGGGCGGCGGGCAGGCAGTAAGCGAGCCTATGGAGGATGTATTCGGCATAGCCGGCCTTACGGAAGGAAGCCTGGTCATCGTATATGCGGCTCCGGTTAAGACGGGAGGCAGGGTGGAAGGGGTCCTGATTGCGGTAAAATCCGGGAACGATCTGAGCAATATGATCAATGACATCACCTTTGGAACCACCGGAAGGGCATTTATGATAAATAAAGACGGGGATATGATTGCCCATCACAACCTCTCCCTGGTATCTGACAAGACAAACTATATCACCATAGCGAATGGGGATAAGGAATTCGCCCGGCTGGCCGGACTCCTGACCCTGATGAAGGAAGGCAATACCGGCACCGGTGAATATACCTATTACGGAACCGGGATGTATGCCGGTTATGCGCCGGTCACCTCGACCGGATGGTCCGTCGCCGTAGCGGGGGACAGCAAGGAAATGCTGTCAGGTCTTGATCAATTGGGAAATACTGCGGTGATCTTCACGGTGTCGTTCCTGTTCCTCGGGATTGCCGCAGTCTTCTTCATCACGGACGGTATGACCAAAGGATTATTTGCCATGGTAAAGTGCATCGGAGTAATGGCAGAGGGGGACCTGACCGGAGAGATAGGGGAGAGATTCCGGGAGAGAAGGGATGAAATCGGTATTCTGGCAGGTTCCTTATATAAGCTGCAGGTCTTTATCAGGGAATTGACCGATAATATAAAGCAAAGCTCCGGAAGCATAGATGACCAGTCGGAGAAGCTGCTGGAGACCTCCGGGAATGTGACCGGCGCCGCCGAGAATGTCACCGGGGCAATCCAGGAAGTAGCCAAGGGTGCGGCGGAACAGGCGGAAGAATTAAGCGGAATGCTTGGCAGCCTGAATCATTTCTCCGACAGCCTTGGAGATGTGGTTCAATTAATCAGCGGCATTGACAAAAATTCAAACAGCATCAATACCCTGGCGGAATGCAGCAATGAGGATATGAAGCGCATGCTTGGATCCTCCGAAGAAATTAAAGCGTCCTTCGGTGATTTTGTGAACAAAAGCGCGGAGCTGGGTGTGAATATGAAGAAGGTGAATGAGATTGCCAACTATATTAATGAGATTGCAGACCGGACCAACCTGCTGTCCCTGAACGCATCCATAGAGGCGGCGCGGGCCGGGGAAGCCGGAAAGGGCTTTGCTGTGGTGGCGGAGCATATCAGAAGCCTGGCGGAGCAGACGAAGACTCTTTCCGTCAATATCAACCGGATTGTCAGCGGGGTATCCGGGGAAACGGAAGCCATGCTGAAGGATACACAATCCCTGGATGCGGAATTGAAGCATCAGATTGAGATCCTGAATGCTACGGTAGCGTCCTTTGAACGGATGCTGCAGGCCTTCCGGGAGATCGCGCCCGGGATCAAGGCGGTGAATGAAGCTGCGTATGAACTGGAGGAGGAAAAGGAAGTGATCATACGAAAGATAGAAGGGGTAGCGTCCATAGCGGAGCAGGTATCCGCTTCCTCCCAGGAGATCGCTGCTTCCGCCCAGGAGATGAACGCCTCCATGGATACCATAGCTTCCGCAGCTCATGCACTGACCCTGATGACCAAGCTGATGCAGGAGCAGGTCGCCCGGTTCAAGATAGCGGAAGACGGGGAGGAGAGGGTGTCATAGCCGGATACGGCCACCGCAATATATTACATCCCCATCACAATATTTTACATAGTTAAGACATTAACAAAATATTTGATAATAAAACACACCAACACAGAAATTCTGTTTCTTCTGGAGCCATGGCAGACATGATATAGTTGATTCAGCAAGATGACAACACCCTGTCGCGGGAATAAAGAATTAGGGAGGAACACATATGAGACAGGATATCAAGCTTAGGGTCTCGCAGATAGAGAAATCTTTCCCAGGCGTTAAAGCTTTGAATAAAATTGATTTTACCGTTAGGCGAGGTACGGTTCATGCTCTGTGCGGTGAAAACGGCGCGGGCAAATCCACCTTGATGAAAATAATCAACGGCATCTATAAACCCGATGCCGGACAGATCTTCATCGACGAGAAGCCGGTTAAGGTCCAAAGCCCGATCCATGCGAGACAGCATGGGATCGCCATGATCGCACAGGAGTTAAACTATGTTCCCGAGATGTCCATCGAAGAGAATCTGTTCTTGGGCAGGCTGCCGGTGACCAGGCTGGGGAAGGTGGATTGGAAGCTCCTAAGGAAGAACACTCTGGAATTCCTGGAGGCGGAGAACCTGCCCTACAAGCCCACACAGAAGTTAAAGACACTTACGGTATCCGACATACAGATGCTGGAGATCATCAAAGCCATCTCCAATAATGCGGAGATTATCGTAATGGATGAACCGACCTCTTCCATCACCCAGCGGGAGGTGGAGATGCTGTTCAAGAAGATCACCGAGTTAAAGAAACAGGGAGTCAGTATCGTCTATATCTCCCACAAGCTGGACGAGGTATTCAGGATCGCCGATGATATCACGGTATTCCGGGACGGTGCGGTGGTGGAAAGCCATCCTGCCTGCGAGATGAATATGGATCAGGTTATCTCCCTCATGGTAGGACGCAAGATGGAGAATGTCTATCCCAAGGAAGAAGTGGAGATCGGTGAGAAGCTGGTTGAAGTGGAGGATCTGGGCAGTACGGGAATCTTCAAGGACATTAACTTCCATGTGAAAAAGGGTGAGATCGTCGGTTTTGCCGGTCTGGTAGGCGCAGGAAGAACCGAAGTGATGAGAGCGGTCTTCGGCCTGGACCCCGTAACCTCAGGAGAGATAAGAATCAATAATGAAAAGGTTACAATAAGGAGAGTATCTGACAGTATCAGGCATAAGATGGTCATGCTCTCGGAGGACCGGAGGCGTTACGGTATCATTCCCATCCGAAGCGTGATGGAGAACGCCAGTATATCAAGCCTGGAGAAGGTCATCTACGGCGGCTTTGCCCATGAGAAGGTGGAGCGAAGGATCGTGGGCGAATACTTTAAGAAGATGAGCGTTAAGACGCCTTCCCTGGATACCCCCATCCAGTCCTTAAGCGGCGGCAACCAACAGAAGGTACTGCTTGCCAAGTGGATGCTCCGGGACCCTCAGGTGCTTATCCTTGATGAACCGACCCGCGGAATTGATGTGGGTGCAAAATTTGAAATCTATAAATTGATGGTGGAGCTGGCAAAGCAGGGGCGCGCAGTCATCATGGTTTCCTCCGAGCTGCCGGAGCTGATCGGCATGTGTGACAGAATCTATGTAATGAACCAGGGTAAGATTACCGGGGAATTGCACAAAGAGGAGTTCAGTCAGGAAGCAATCATGAAATTTGCCACGAACTTATAGGAGGACTTGAAATGAGAGAAAAGTTTAAAAATTCTTCGGCGATGGAGAAGTATTCCATATTTATAGTTTTATTTGTCATGATATTCTTATGCAGTTTTTTAAATAAGAACTTCTTATCACCGAATAACCTGTCCAATATCATGAAGCAGCTGGCGGTAAGTACGATTTTAGCTTACGGTGAGATGCTGCTGATCATCAGCGGCATGCTGGATTTATCCTCAGGTGCGGTGCTGGCCTTATCCGGCGTCATATCCATCATTACCTACAAATCCACCGGCTCTTTGGTACTGGCGGTCATCGTTGCCATCGTTGTGGCAGTGGTATGTAATATCGTGAATGCCATTATGATCACCAATCTGAATGCGCCGCCCTTTATCGCAACACTGGTTATGATGCAGGTAGCCCGCGGTGCCGCACTGCTGATCACTAACGGACAGAACATCCTGCAGTTAAAGGATTATGTTATATTCGGCCAGGGAAGCATCGGCCCCGTCCCGATCTCCATATTGATCACGGCAGTGATCACGGTGGTGATCTGGTATATATTGAAGCATACCAGACTGGGACGGTCCCTGTATGCTATCGGTGGGAATGAAGAAGCTTCTGTCGCGGCAGGTATCAGGGTGAAGAAGAACAAATACATCGTGTTCATAATCAACGGTGTACTGGTGGGTATCGCCGGAATTCTATTCATGTCACGTGTTAACGCGGGCCTGCCCAACGGCGCCGTGGGTTACGAGATGGAAGGCTTAACAGCGGCAATCGTCGGCGGAACAAGCTTCTCCGGCGGTGTGGGAACCACCATGGGAACCCTGGCCGGTGCTTTCATTATCGGCTGTCTGAATAATATCATGAACCTGGTGGGTGTGGACTCCTATATCCAGCAGATCGTAAAGGCCTGCATCATCGCCCTGGCGGTTATCTGGGATATCAGATCCAAGTCCAGGAAGACAAAGAAGGTGATCCTGGTAGAGGAGAAGAAGAGCGCATAGCATATTAAAGGATAATATTCTGGTCATGGGAAAAACGTAGTGGGTATTAGCAAAAAAGTATAGTATACTATAATTAAATTAACATTAAGGATAATGATTATAATGAAAAGGAGCGGATAATATGAACAATAAAGCAGTATTTATGACCGGATTAAATCAGATGGAGATCCGGGATATCAAGGTACCGGTGATCAAAGAGGACGAGGTGCTGGTAAAGCTGGAATATGTGGGTATCTGCGGTTCCGACGTACATTATCTGGAGCATGGCGCCATCGGTGATTTTGTGGTGAACGGGGATTTTATTCTGGGACATGAGTGTGCCGGTGAGGTCGTCAGGATAGGAACCGGGGTAACGACTCTGAATGTGGGTGATAAGGTGGCTCTGGAGCCCGGCTGTACCTGCGGCCAGTGTGAATTCTGCAAGAGCGGCAAGTATAATCTGTGCCCTGATGTGGAATTCCTGGCGACTCCTCCTTACCACGGCTGTCTGGAGAACTATATCGCATTTCCGGCGAATATGTGCTTCAAATTACCGGACAATATCACCACGAAGGAAGGTGCTCTGGTAGAGCCTCTGGCGGTCGGAATGCATGCGGCGGCGCAGGGCAATGTGAAGCTGGGCGATTCGGTGATCATCCTGGGCTCCGGCTGTATCGGACTTGTGACCCTGCTCGCCTGCAAGGCCTATGGCGCTACGGATATCACCGTAGTGGATGTGATGCCCAAGAGACTTGAATATGCAATGAAGCTGGGAGCAACCAGAGTGATCAATGCCAGGGAAGAGGATACGGTGGCAAAGCTGGAGGAAATCACAGGCGGCAAGGGTGTGGATGTTGTTATTGAAACAGCGGGAAGCAAATATACCATCAAGCAGACCTCCTATCTGGTGAAGCGCGGCGGCACCATCGTCCTGGTAGGAATGGCGCCGGAGGATATCATTGAATACAACTTTGCCAAGATTATGGCGAAGGAAGCTACCATTACCTCCGTATTCCGTTACCGGAATATCTACCCCAAGGCAATCAATGCCATTGCCAAGGGCATTATCGACGTATCCGGCATCGTGACCCATGAATTTGATTTTGAGGATACGGCAAAGGCTTTTGATTTTGTTATTCACAATAAAAATGATGTTGTGAAGGCAGTAATAAAAATAAGCTGATCATACGACAACATGGAAAATGCTCCCTTTCAGGGACGTCTCCGGGTGACAAGCTCCCACTATTAATAATAGCGGGAGCTTCTTGTTCCGTTACAGGATATTGTTCCGTTACAGGATATTGTTCCGTTAGAGATGCTTCTTACTTAAATTTGTTAAAAAGTCAGGAATAAGATATAATAAATAACAGAAATGTTTTAAAAGGGGGTATCCGATGCAGTATCATAACTTATGGGGCAGAAGGAAGCTGCTGCCGGTGTTCATAATTATATTCTTTTTGACCTCCGGATGTTCCCGTAATACGGAGGATTCGGAAAATAAAACCGTTTTATTCGGAGAGCCGGCATATGAATACGGGAATGTGGAAGCACCCGGTACCTTTGACTGGAGGCAGTGTGAGGGAACCATCCTTAATTTCATCTGTGAAGACAATATCAATGCCAATATTCTCTCCAAGGAGAGCGAGAAATTCACAGCGGTAACCGGAATTCAGGTGAACACGAAGAGGATGGATTTCAATACCCTGGAAGAGAAGATCAATATGGAATTCATATCCAAGACAGCCCAGTATGAACTCATCTATGTGGATCCCTATAAGACCCTGAACCGGTTTTATGAAGGCCTGGAGGATCTGAATCTGTATGAAAATGACCCCGCCCTGCCTCATATTGTGGGAGGGATGGAAAGCTTTCCTCTGGAGCAGCTGGAGGTCTGTTCTTATTTTGGGAATACGGACAAGCTGTATTCCATACCCTTTGATTCAACCACAATGATTTTATTCTACCGGCGTGATATTTTTGATAAATACAGGGAGCCTATGAGAGAGGAGCTTGGCTTCCCGCCGGATCCGGAAAGCGGCGAATTTACCTGGGACCAGTTTATGGCAGTCTCACGGTGGATCAGCGATAATGTTGACAGCTCCGAAGCGGAATACGGAAGCATTACCATGTCGGCCAGACATAACTCGGTCTATACCGCATTTTCCACCGTGCTGGGAGCTTATGGGGGTGATTATTTTACCAATGAAAAGATCACCGGACTGGGTACGGATACAGGGCCCGAGCTTATGACCAATACGCCGGAATTCAGAACCGCCCTGAAAAAATTCAAGGAAATAGTGTCGTTAAATCCTGCGCGGAAGCAGGGCTATACCTGGGATGAGGCGGCGGGGGATTTTGTGGCAGGCAAAGCAGCCATGATGATCAACTGGGATGAGAATGTATCGGCTGTGGAGAATTCCGCACTGGAAGGCAAGGTGGGATACAGCGTCCTGCCCAAGGGTTCCGGCCGAAGCGCGAATATCTATGGGGGATCGGGCATCGGTATCAACAGCTATGCTGATGCAAAGAAGAAATTGGCCGCATGGATGTTTATCGTGTGGGCTACTTCCCCCAGTGTACAGATGAAATCCTTCTCGGAGAAGGACGGAGGCACACTTCCTACCAGGACGGCGCTGAGAGATATGATCGCACAGGAATACTCCGGGCAGATGCCGCAGGTAGCGGCCATGATCCGTTCCCAGGAGAAGGAATATGCCTATTACAGGCCGAAGATGAAAAAAGGATATGAATTCGAGGATATACTGATCACGAATCTCTTTGATATGCTGCAGGAGGATCTGGATATCAAAGGGGTGGCGATCAATATGAAAAGCCAGTGGAATGAACGTCACTAAATTGGAAAGCGATTATCTACGGAGCGGAGAGCATGATAGGAATAAAAGAGAAGCATAGCTTCAGAAACCAGTTTTTTAGAGCGATCTCCTTATTGATTATTATATCATTGGTGATATTTATCGTAATGCTTCAGAGCTTTAAGCAGATTCTTAAAACCCAGTATGTGGAATCCGAGAAGCAATCGGTGGAGGTGATCGGCAATAACATCGATTACATCCTGAATGATGTTGAGAATATCTCTAATTCAATAATCTCCAACCAGGAATTAATCGATAATATTAAGGACGGATACGCGGACCAGCTGGCGGATAACCTGTACAATTATTATATTTCCAGCAATATCATAGAAGGTATCTATGTAATAACCCCCATAGGTTACCAGCAGGTGGGTGCGGAGCTCCAGGACGGGGTCAAGAGCTTTCCGAGATTTGAGCTGGATGCCACCTCGGGGGAGATCATATGGTTTCCCACGACGGAAAAGAGAGTAAAGATATTATCCGGCAGTATGATAAAACGGTATTTTTCCATGGGCAGGAAGATCATTGATATCTATTCCTTAAAGGAATTGGGTTACATTAATATTGAAGTTGATGAAAGCATCCTGACGGGAGCCTTTACGGATGTTAAGGAAGAGAGCAGCAGGCTTCTGGTGTGCGATTATACCGGCAAGGTAATTGCCGGCTCCGAGGATGAAGCCGGGCTGGCGGAGTTAAGCTCCAGCTTTTTTAAAGCCATGGAGGAAGGGGAGCATCTCAATTATATCAGCTATCCGGAGGACGGAAAGAATTACGTAGCCATATATTCCACCTTTAACTATGGCAAATGGTACATCATAAAGGCCATACCGGAGGCTGTCCTGTATGCCGACATTAACAGACTGCAGCTGTATGCCGTCGCAGGAGGGATCATATCCATGGTCATCATGTTCTTTATGGCCTTAAGCTATACGGGAAAAATCACAAAGCCCATCGAGGTCATGATGCATCAGATGAAGAAGGTGGAAGCCGGCAATCTGGATGTCAGGGTGGAATCCAATGCTTACAATGAGCTGGATGACCTGAGTGACAGCTTTAACCATATGGTGAACCAGATCAAAAAGCTCCTGGAGGATATTGTGGCGGTGGAGCGCAATAAGAATGAGCTGGAGCTGGAGGTCCTGCATGCGCAGATTAATCCGCATTTTTTATATAATACATTGAATACCATACGCTGGATGGCGAAGATCAAAGGGGAGAACAGCATTGCGGATGCCCTGGTTGCCCTGGTAAAGCTTCTGCGGGTGAGCATCAGCTTCGGCAATAATATGATTTCCCTTCAGGAGGAGATCGAGTATATCGAAAACTATATTTTGATCCAGCGGCTCCGCTTCAACCAGCTGTTTGAAATTCATTACGATATCAGGGAAGAACATAAAAAGCTGAATATACCCAAGCTCATACTGCAGCCGATTGTGGAAAACTCATTGATCTATGGGATCGATGAGGCGGAAAAGCGGGAAGAGCCGGTCATCATACGTATATTCACCAGGGACAGGGAGAATCATATTGAGATCGTCGTTGAGGATAACGGCAGCGGTATCGAGAAAAAGGTCCTGGATAATATATTCAAGCAGGAGCAGAATATCAACCGGTTCAGTAAAGTCGGATTAAATAATGTCAACCAGAGATTAAAATTATATCTGGGAGAAGCATATGGCCTGCAGATTGTATCCGACCTGGGGGCAGGAACAACTGTCATCATCAGCGTGCCTGCAGGCACCTCATAAAGGAGATGGGTATCTATGTATAAAATAATGATTGTGGATGATGAGATGCTGGTGCGGATCGGAGTGAAGGCATTGATCAACTGGCAGGAGCTGGGCTTTGAGATTGTTGCGGAAGCCGGTAACGGACAGTCCGCGTATGAAAAATATGTTGCCCTGAAGCCCGATCTTGTTATAACGGATATCAAGATGCCAAAGCAGGACGGACTCTGGCTGGCGAAAAAAATAAAAGAATATAATCCCAATACGGAGATCATCTTTCTGACCTGCTATGATGATTTCTCCTATGCCAAGGAAGCAATCCGGCTGCAGGTAGCCGATTACATCCTGAAGGCGGAGATGGAAGAAGAAGAGCTTACGAAGATATTGCTGGAAAAGAAGAAGAAGCTGGACGCATCCGTAGGACAAACTGCGGATACCGTGCATCATAAGCAGCTAATGAAAAAGCAGCAGGAGTATCTCCTGGGGCTTTTGTTAAGTGCCAACCGAAGCAATGAATATATCCGTGAGGAATTTTACAAGGCCAATGCTGCCTGGAATGACAGCGGGTATTGCTTTATGCTGTTCGATTTTCGCGCAAGCTTAAAGAACGATAAGAATTCGGAGTATTATATCTCCAATATCATAACGGCCTGTCTGGAATTAATTATGAATAAATTCCAGGACGAGGACGTGGAGGTATTCTCAAAACAGTTCGGAAAATCCGTCACATGCTTTCTGATGTCAAAGAACTTAAGTGAGATAAGGATCAAGAAGTGCATCGATTATCTTCAAAGCTCCATCCGCCAGTATTTCAACATGGGCTTTAAAAGCGCGAATTCTCCGGTAACGGATACCATAGAGGGTGCAAGGGGATATCTGGACTGGATCTTTGATGCATCGGATTATCTGTTCTACCTGACGGACGGTGAGCATCTGACCAGGGAAACCATGAAGAAGCAGCCCGACGGCAGATTCCTCTACGATGCCTCCATGGTCAGGGAATTCTGCCAATACATCGAGGCTTCGGACAGTGAAGCGATCTACCGGAAGATCGATGCCCTGGAGAAGACGCTGGGACAGCAGCGGAGCAATTCCCTGGAGGTCAAGCTGGAGCTTTCCCATATGATCAATGATATATTCAAGCGCTTTGACAGCTATTTTCAGGATGATAAGGATGTATTTGACTTTCAGAAGAAGGTGATCAACGGAGAAGAGTTGAAGGAGGTCATTGATATCATCCGGGCATTCATCAAAAACCTGATCATCGAGAATCTGGCCAACCGGCCGGATAATGCGGAGCTTCTCATTAAAAAAGCCGTACAGTATATTGACGACAACTATGATAAGAAGATCACCCTGGATGATATTGCCGGTTATGTGGGAATCTCAAAGTATTATTTCTCCGTATTGTTCAAGAAAGAGAAAGACATAACCTTTTCCTCCTACTTAAATTCGGTCCGGATCGATAAGGCAAAGCAGCTGCTCAAAAATCCTCAGATCACAATAAATGATGTGGTGTATGAAGTGGGCTTCAATGATGCCCAGTACTTCAGTAAAACCTTTAAAAAATATGCGGGCATGACGGTGACCGAATACCGCGGGAAGTATGAAAGGTAAGGGATGAAGTCGCAGGGATAAAAATAAATAAAATGAAAGGCGCATTATATTGGTCACGGACCGTTCTAATGCGCCTTTTGCTCCGGAGCAAATGTAAATGTGCGTTCCTCCGGCAGCACTCCCTTTTAATAAAGCTGAATCAATTTCTTATTTTTATATTGTAACGTATGCTATAGTATGTCTGCCCGGGATATGCAATAGAATTCAGTAAAAGAATTAGCAGCATATTTCGATAGGTATAATGCAATTTTAGGTTGCTGTGTACTGGTATATGCTGTAAAATTATAGTATGGAGTTCTTTAAGAGACCATAAGCAATGAATTAATAGACTTCAATAAGGGTAACCGGAATATCACGACAGCAATGGGCGGATGAAAGCGGAGAATTCTGTCTGAGCTGCTGATTGCTTTCATTGAATATATAACGAAGTTTATAAGGTTAAATAAATTCCGGAAGGAGAAAACAATATGAGAAGGATAATCAGAATATTTATAACAGTAGCGGTCCTTAGTATTACCGGGTTCCTGTATTATTACATTACGCTGCCGGCCATCAATATCCATTCACCCGGATTTTGGTGGTTTATTCTGGGAGCATTTATTGTGATGACTGCATTAGCCGGTATCAGATATTATTACGGCAGAAGAGAGGGATTGCGCGGCGGGAACCGGGCACCAAAGATCTTATTTACCGCCTTATGCTTTATTTCGGGATTTTTGCTGATTGTATTCCTTATAGGGAATATACTTTCTTCCCCCATAATTAATGCAGGCCGGTACCAGAAGCTGTTGACCATTACGGACCGCAATTACACTGATGATATCAAGGAAATATCCTATAAGGAAATACCGATTCTGGATAAGGACAGTGCAATCTTGTTAGGTTCGCGAAAGATGGGCAGTATCACGGAATATGTCTCCCAATTTGAAGTAGGCAGTAATTATACGCAGATTAATTATCAGGGAAAACCGGTGAGGGTAACTCCCCTAAGGTATGGGAACCTGATCAAGTGGTTTACGAACCGGTCAGAAGGGATTCCGGCGTATATTAAAATCGACATGGCTACTCAGGAGGTTGAGCTGGTTAAGCTGCCGGAGGGAATAAAATATTCCGAATCGGAACATTTTGGACGAAATATATACCGTTATCTGCGCTTTCATTATCCTACCTATGTTTTTGATATTATAAATTTTGAAATTGGTGATGACGGAGTACCTTATTGGATATGCCCTGTAAAGGAATATACAATAGGATTATTCGGCGGGCAGGTAATCGGTAAGGTAATTGCTGTTAATGCGGTAACCGGAGAGTTTATCCAATATGATGCGGAGGATGTGCCCGGTTGGATCGATAAGGTATATTCGGCGGACCTGCTGATTTCTTTATATGATTATCATGGAACCTTAAAGCACGGATATTGGAACTCCGTCTTCGGACAAAAGGATGCGCTGCAGACCACCGACGGATATAATTATATCGCCATGGAGGATGATGTATGGGTATACACCGGCGTAACCTCCGTGGGAGCGGACGAGTCCAATGTCGGCTTCGTTCTTATGAATCAAAGGACCGCAGAGACCAGGTTCTATTCCGTCTCCGGTGCGGAGGAATATTCCGCCATGGCCTCCTCGGAGGGGCAGGTGCAGCATCTGGGATATACGGCCACATTTCCTTTACTGCTTAATATCGGAGGAGAGCCCACCTATTTTATCTGCTTAAAGGATGCCGCCGGCTTGGTGAAGAAATACGCCATGGTGAATATTGAGCAGTATCAGATCGTAGCAATAGGCGATACCGTCAATGAGTGCGAAAAGACATATCTGGAATTAATGAAATCCAGTGGAATCAGTGTGTCAGATACCTCAAAGCTTCCTAAGGTCACAGGTATCATAGCTAAGATAACAGACGGAGTTATTGACGGCAATACCCACTACTATATCCGGCTGTATAATAAGGATGATATATATGATGTGCTGTTGAAGGATTTTCTTTCTATCATCAGATATGAGGTGGGAGACAGCATCACCTTCTCTTATTCCTCCGGTCCCGATTCCAATACAGTACTTGGTATTGAATAAGATAACAACCGCACT
>JAFADH010000277.1 GCA_023424995.1 Bacillota bacterium
GTCTTACCCTGACCATCTTCGGCACCGGATTTGCCAAATTCTTCGGTGCCATGATGATTAATGAAGCAGGCGGTTCCCCGAAGCTGTCCGCTGAATTCATGGGAGCCATAGCTGAGAAGAAAATTCCCCTGCTGGGAGATATTCCGGTGGCAGGAAAGCTGTTATTCTCCCATAACCCGTTGGTGTATGCCGCAATCATCATCGCGGTTATCTGTACCATATATATGATAAAGACCCGCAGCGGACTTAATATGCGTGCGGTAGGGGAGAATCCGGCAGCAGCGGATGCGGCGGGTATCAATGTGACCCTGACCAAGTATCTCCATATCATGGTCGGCGGCGGCATCTGCGGTCTGGGCGGGGCTTATCTTTCCCTGATCAACGGCGGAGGCATATGGAACAACAGCAGTGTTGTAAACGGTCAGGGCTGGATCTCCGTAGCCCTTGTGATCTTCGCCAGCTGGAATCCCGCCAGGGCGGTCTTCGGTTCCCTGGTCTTCGGCGCCTTCAGTGTACTCCAGTTCTATGTGCCGAAGAATATCATCGGGATACCCAATGCGTTCTATGTAATGCTTCCTTTCCTGATCACGACGCTGGTGCTGATCGTAACCTCCATGAGAAAGTCAAAGGAAGGTTCCCAGCCCGCCGGATGCGGTATAAATTATTTCAGGGAAGAGCGGTAACGATAAAAAATGTAAATTATTTGTATTTCATTAATGCATCTGTGATAACATCACAGATGCATTAATCATATGGTGATATTATAAAGTCATAAAATCTGATATTAAATTCAACCGGAGGAGGATCTGCTATGTCACCTATAAAGATAACAAAGCAAAATTTTGATGAGGAGGTGCTACAGTCCAAAGAACCTGTGCTGCTTGACTTCTGGGCATCCTGGTGCGGCCCCTGCAAAATGGTGGCTCCCACCATAGATGAGATTGCCGATGAGATGAAAGGGACAGCGAAAGTAGGCAAAATCAATATAGACGAAGAGATGGACCTGGCCATACTGTTCCAGATATTAAGCATCCCCACGCTGATGGTGGTGAAGGAAGGCAAGGTTATCGCCCAGTCAATCGGAGTTAAGCCGAAGAAGGATATTTTAAAGATGCTGGAGAACTGAGACAAAAGCAATGAATAATAAAAGCATGCAGGATCATCTTAATCCGTGCATGCTTTTATATTTTTATCGCCTCCTGCGGCTATTGTGGTTTATGATGCCCATATTTTCATGAAACACTGCGATTTCCTTTTTGTCATAGGTAAGTAAAATAAAATCCTGTATTTTTCTATTTTTATTAATAGCAATTCTTGTTATGAGCTGATCGCCATAGAATGTAATATAATGAGTTCCCTCTCTGGTTATTTCCCTTGTTGTAAATATAATATCCGTACCATCGTACTGAAGAATGCGTAAGGTCGGATACCCGACTGTTTCATAGATGCTGATTCGAAGCTTATCCGGCATTTTATTATTTACATTATGTAAAAAAGTCCTTAACCGATCAACATTATAGGGCTTCTCACCGTCCGATATGACATCATTATAATACATTCCCATCTGCAAAGAGTAATTAAAAGGCAGGGACGATAATTCATGCTGATGATTTGCTTGGTAATTCTCCATAACCGACAATCCTTTTTGATATAATATATGCAGGGAAGACGGATTAATCCATGAAAAACATAACGAAAGCATACGGCACAGGAGCTTTTGGGTCCGCCTGCCGTATGGCATAATGAAATTGTGAAGCGGATTAAGTTGCATCCGCTTGCGTTCATGTTATAATTATAAATGGCAAACACTTATTTAGGAGGGGAGCAGTTTGATCGACCGGAAAGAGGATATATACTTTTTACAGGATACCTTAAGCTTTTGGAAGCGCTTAACCGAACGGCAGAGAACGTATTTAAAGCAGGTGATCGTTAAGAAGCTGTTTGCTGCCGGTGAGACCATGCACGGGAAAGCGGATAAATGCTCTGGCTTATTCTTAATCCGCAAAGGTCAGATAAGAGCTTATATTATCTCGGAGAGCGGCAAAGAGATTACCCTGTATCATCTGTTTGACCGGGATGTATGCATCTTCTCTGCCTCCTGTGTCATGAAGAATATTACTTTTGATATCTACATTGAGATGGAAAAGGATACGGAGGCATATGTGCTTCCGACCAATGCCTTTATGAGGCTGTCGGAAGAATCCATGCCCATCCAGACCTTCACCAACCATCTGTTAGCTTCCAGGTTATCCGAGATCATGTGGGTCCTGGAACAAGCCCTGTTCACCAGCTTTGACAAGCGTCTGGCGAATTTCCTTCTGGAGCAGACGGTCATAGAGGCATCAAGCACAATAACAATTACCCATGAGAGAATAGCAAACCATCTGGGATCTGCCAGAGAGGTGGTTACCAGGATGTTAAAATATTTTCAGAGTGAGGGTATGGTAAAACTGAACAGAGGATCAATTGAGATCACCGGCCAGGATAAGCTGGAGAAGCTTGTGGATGAAATCCCTATATGATTGCCGGATCGATATGACAAAATTCTATTTATTATACGTTTTATTGACATTGCGCATACGTAAGTAGTAAAATGGTAAATAATAGGTATTATTCAGTGCTGACGCCCAAATTCGAGGGTTATCGGCGGAATGGAGATTATGATGAGATTAACATTTTTAGGCGCTACTCATGAAGTTACCGGGAGCTGCTATTATCTTGAAGCCTGCGGCAAGAAAATTCTGATTGACTGCGGTATGGAGCAGGGAAGGGATACCTATGAGAATCAGAGGATCCCGGTTACCTCGGCAGATATTGATGCCGTACTGCTGACCCACGCCCACATTGATCACGCAGGCAAGCTGCCTCTCCTTTACAGCGAAGGCTTCCGGGGGGATATTCATGCAACCGGCGCTACCAGCGCCCTATGCAATATTATGCTGCGCGACAGTGCGCACATCCAGCAATCGGAAGCGGAATGGAAGAACCGGAAGAAGCAAAGGTCAGGTGACAAGGCGGTAATGCCGGTATATACCATGGAGGATGCCATGAACACGATCCGCCAATTCGTCTCCCATGAATATACGGAGACCTTCACCTTGTACGAGGGCATCAGGGTACGCTTTACCGATGTGGGACACCTGCTTGGCTCGGCCAGCATAGAGATATGGATCACAGAGAATGAGCTTACGAAGAAAATCGTATTCTCAGGGGATATCGGCAATACGAACCAGCCCCTGATCAAGGATCCGCAGTATATCAGGGAAGCGGATTATGTAGTGATGGAATCCACCTACGGAGACCGCAACCATGATGCGGCGCCGGATTATATCGGTGAATTGACGGATATCCTGCAATCCACCTTTGACAGGGGCGGCAATGTTGTCATTCCCTCCTTTGCCGTGGGCAGGACCCAGGTGCTGCTTTATTATATCCGCAGGATAAAAGAAGAGCAGCTGGTAAAAGGGCATAATAACTTTAAGGTATATGTGGACAGCCCTCTGGCAGTTGAAGCATCCCATATTTTCCAGAGGCATATGATCGGATATTTTGACGAGGAAGCAATGGGACTGGTGAAGCAGGGGATTAATCCGTTAGTGTTCCCCGGTCTTAAGACCTCCATCACAGCGGATGAATCAAAAGCGATCAATTTTGATGATGATCCCAAGGTAATTATCTCCGCCTCAGGGATGTGCGATGCCGGACGCATCCGCCATCATTTAAAGCATAACCTGTGGAGGGAGAATTCCACCATCTTATTTGTAGGACACCAATCCGTAGGAAGCCTGGGACGTATCATCCAGGACGGTGCCCCGGAGGTGAAGCTGTTCGGAGAGACGGTTACGGTTTCCGCACAGATCCGTCGTCTGAAGGGTGTAAGCGGACATGCCGACCGTGACGGGCTGGTAAAATGGCTGACGAGCATTCGGAAGAAACCCGAGCATGTATTTGTTGTCCATGGTGATACGGACATCTGCGATATCTTCACGGAACACATCAGTAAGGACCTGGGATACAATGCGACCGCTCCCTATAGCGGAGCAATATATGATCTGGCAGCCGGTGTCTGGATTAAAGAAGGCGTCATGATACCTGTGGAAGAAAAGTCTGCCGAGGCTGTAAGGGCAGGCTCCGTATACGAGCGTCTTGTTACGGCCGGTAAGCGGCTGGCGGCAGTAATCCAGCATAACAAAGGCGGTACTAATAAGGATCTGGCTAAATTCCTTGGACAGATCAATTCCTTATGTGATAAATGGGACAGATAGGAGCAGTATGACTGCTGTCCCGCAATGTACACAAGAACGGAGTAATTAATGAAACAAGAATTCTATAAATTTAATTATCTGATATCGCTGATTGAAAATATTAACAATAATTCCTCCTTCATGACTACCCTAAAATTCATCAGTGAGAATTTCTCTGCCTTTATTCCGTACAATTATATCGGGATCGCCCTGATCAGCGAGGACAGAAAGTATCTTAAGGCTACCTACGGAGTGTCGGACGGTACCATTATGGGATTACCGGAGAAGATAAGGGGAGAAACCTGGCTTATCAATGAAACCAGTCTGGGTACCCTGATTCAAACAGGGGAAGCCAGAATAATCAATGATCTGATGGAGTACTGTGAAGGCAAGCCCCAGAAGTCATATAATAAGCTGATTATGGAAGCGGGGATCCGCTCTTCCATCACATTGCCCCTGAAGGTGTCCGGGGTTCCTGTGGGAGTTATCTTCTTCTCCAGCTCAAGCACCTATGTATATACTGTCGAGCATCTGAACTTCCTGCGGACCCTGGCTAACAGCATAGCCATCAGCCTGAACCAGAGTATCTTCGTCAGCGACATCGTCTATAGCAGTATCCTTGCACTCGCAAAGCTTGCGGAGGCCAGAGATGAGAACACGGGAGAGCACCTGGACAGAATGGCAGTCTATGCAAGATTGATCGCAGAGCTGTTATATGAGAATAATCTCTTCCCGGATGAGATAGATCTGGAATACGTGGACAGCATCGAACGCTTCAGTCCCCTGCACGATATCGGCAAGGTCGGAGTCCGTGACAAGGTGTTAAAAAAGCCGGCAAAGCTGTCGCCGGAGGAATTCGAGGAGATGAAGAGACACACCACCTATGGGGCGGAGGTCCTTAAGTCGGCCGAGAGAAATATGCTGAAGCATGGCCGGAACCTGTTCAGCATGGGGGCGGAGATCGCAGAGGGGCATCATGAGAAATGGGACGGCACAGGATACCCCTACGGCAAAAAAGAATATGAAATTCCCTTGTGTGCAAGAATTGTGACGTTAGCCGATGTATTTGATGCCTTGACCAGCAAACGCCCCTATAAGGAAGCCTTCTCCTATGAGGAGTCCGTCAGGATCATAAGAAAAGGCAGGGGAACGCATTTTGATCCGGTCATAGCGGATGTGTTCCTTGGCAACCTGCCGAGGGTGGAGCAGCTGTATCAAAGATTCCAGGGGGATACGCCGGATCCGATTTCAAAATGAAGCTTGGCAATTCCCAGGTCAATCAATTGATGTGAATTGGAACCCTTTACTTCCGCAGTTACTTCACCGTTCCGGTAATTAAACCGTACGGGCTGAAGATTAATTGCGGAAGGGGCTCTCTGCACCGCCTTCATCCCTTCCAGGAACCAGTCCGGAACAACGGTGTCCGAGGAATATAGCTGATCAATGGTCTTAGTCCCCCGATGAGCCAGCTTGTAGATTACATTTTCCTTCAAACTGTTTTTCTCTTCCACATTCCCCACGGTAATTATGATTACGATCTTCTCCCCTTCCTTTACATCACAGGCAGTTCTGCTTCGATTATAGGTTCCTCCCACCCAGCAGGTTCCCAGACCGAGCCTGGTCGCTTCCAGGACCAGCCGTTCGCCGTAATAACCGGCCTTCTCCAGCAGGTTCGGGTCGGACTCTTTGCCGACGACAGCAAAGTAAGCGGTTACGCCGCTGAACATTCCGTAACTTGGATTAAAGCCTTTAAAAGCATCCCGGCCATTTTCGATCAGCTGAATGGAAAGACCGCTGCTTTGATTGGACTGGTCAATCGCCTCCCGTAATCTCTTCCTGCTCTTCTCGGCTATGGCTGTACCTAGATATGAGCGTCTGGAACGGCGCCTTTGAATAGCCTCCATATCTGTCATTTTCGAATACCTCCCGGTTTATGATTTTATAATACATATGCGTTTGATAAAATATGGGTTTCTATGATTCTATTTTATATATTAAGGTATGTCAATTAAGAACGGGCGATTAATATCCTTTTTATAAATTTAATATTTTTTTTATTTAAATAGAGAATTCGACATTTTACAAGAATAGGATTGATAAATAATGCTCATATTATAACTAGAAAACTTTTAAAACCACCCATGGAGGTGCCAAGTAATGGATAAGATGGAGAATGCCAAAGATAAAGCCGTCGGTAAGGTCATCGAAACTACCGGTAAGATCATGGATGATAAGGAAATGGAGTTTACCGGCAAGTTCCGGCAGGTGACATCAAAGGTGAAAGATAAGCTGTATGATGTAAAGGATGATATGTACCAGGAAGGTAACAAGCTACTGGATAAGGTAGATGCTAAATTGAAAGGAGATAAATAATTATGCCAGAAATAAGTAACTTGATTGTATGGTTGGTGCTTGGAGGTATCTCCGGCTGGATTGCAAGCATGATAACCGGTAATAATGAGAGAATGGGTATCGGCTGGAACCTGGTTGTCGGTATCGTAGGAGCCTTTCTCGGCGGATGGCTTGCGGGGATCTTCGGACTTGGGCCGGCTACGGGACTTAATCTGTGGAGCTTCCTGATATCCATCGTAGGAGCCGTTATTTTACTTGGAATTGTTAACATGATCAGAAGAAAATCATGACGGTCTGTTTAAATAAAAAGACGGGATAGCTGCAGGAAATATCTGCAGCTATTTTTTTTGAAAGGCCTGCCGAATGCGCCTTGCTTAATAAATATTGAGAAACCGTGGGAAATAATGTATAATATTAGATGAGCAGATGAAACGAAAGAGTATGCATTCTCGTTTGCATTCTTTAAGTTCTTAATCTGCACATTCAAGATATAATAAACTGTACACAAAGTCTAAAGCCATATGCGAAGGAGGTAATTTTATGGAAAGCAGAGCAATTAAGATCCACGCGGCTATGAATAAGAAAATTGCCCTGAAGGTAATCCCCGGACATTTTGCGACGAACAATTCCCACATCAACCAGTACATCGATCTTACCACCATGAAATCCAGACAGAGTGAAGCGGCAGAGGCAGCCAGAATACTGGCCAGGCAGTATATAACCAGCACCATAGTGGACACCGTCGTATGTCTCGAAGGCTGTGAAGTAATCGGAGCCTACCTGGCACAGGAATTGACTGCAGCGGGAATTATGTCCATGAATGCCCATCAGACCATCTATATTATCACACCTGTGTTTACTTCCAGCGGACAGATGATAATCCGTGACAATAACCAGTCGGCAGTATTCGGAAAGCATATCGTATTGCTGGCGGGCTCCGCAACCACCGGAGATACCTTAAAGAAGAGCATTGACTGCATCAAATATTACGGCGGACTGGTACAGGGGATCAGCCTGGTATTCAGTGCGATCGATAAAATTGATGATATTCCGGTCTATTCGATCTTTAAGTCCAAGGATATTCCGGATTACCGGAGCTATGCAATTGGCGAATGCCCCATGTGCATGGAGCAGCAGAGGCTGGAAGCTATAGTGAACGGATACGGCTATACCAAAATAAAGTAATTTGAAGACAACGGTACCCCGGACAATGAAGTCCGGGGTATTTTATTTCGGGCGGCTCCGGCATGAAGGTGAGGTTCGTTCTTATAATTCCTGGTTTTCAGAAGGAAAGTTGAATATGAAAACATTGCAATTTAAAGAAGGAACCCTTACAATAAAAGCGTTGGATGAAATGAGTGAAGAAAAAAATAGAACTTCAGAACATAAGAAAGCTATGGAGTGTGATGACATGGAAGACGAAAAAGCGCTGCAGCAAAAATCATACAGGAAAGTAATCGATTATATAAAGAGCCAGATACGGGAGGGCAGCCTGGTCAGCGGAGGCAGGCTTCCCGCGGAGAGAGAACTGTCCATCCAGCTGGGGGTCAGCCGTAATTCCGTGCGGGAGGCAATCCGGACCCTGGAGATTATGGGCGTTATCACAAGCCAGCATGGGGCGGGCAACTATCTGTCCGGTAATTTTGAGAATAACCTGGTGGAATCCCTGACCATGATGTTCCTGCTGAACCAGATCGATTACCATCAGATCAGCCAGCTTCGAAGAGCCTTGGAATTGCAGGCCCTGGTGCTGGCAATTGATAATATTACGGAGGAAGAAGTAGCACAGCTGGAGCGGGTCCTTGCGAAGCTGGAGCATGAGACGGAGGAGATCAATGTCATCCTGGACAAGCAGCTTCACTATACCATAGCACAGGCTTCCAGGAATACCCTGATCGTTACCATATTACAGGCCTTGTCCGATCTGATTGACCAGTTCATCTATGATCTCAGAAGAGATATCCTAAGCACCGAGGACAGCAGGATCATCTTGAACCAGGCTCATGATGAGATGCTGCGGAGTATTGTGACACGGGATAAAAACCTGGCGTATCAGGCAATTAGCAAACATTTTGATATCGTTGACATTAAATTACGTGAGAAATAAACAACAGGAAAATTTCACTAAAAATGACAAAAAGTCATAATACACAAAAAGTATGTTAAAAAAATGACTTTTGTTGACACTATATCTAAGTGTGGTTATAATAGGATTACAAAGTGGTCCTACCAATTTACACAGACGGTAAGGAAAGAGGTATTGCTTAATTTTCATTTTGCAGTACCGATTTTTTTAGAACGTAAATTGGTCCTACCAATTGGGAAAATTAAACAAAAAGGTATTCGGTTACTTCGAAAAAACTAGAAAAGGGGTATATCATGAACATGACACTCGAATTTGTGCTGGCACTTCTGCCGATCATCTGGCTGATTATCGCTCTGACAGCACTCAAGGTTCCGGGCTTTAAGGCCTGTATCGTCGCACTTGCACTTGCCTACGGACTTGCGGTATTTGTATGGAAGATGCCGCTGCTTAACAGCGTAACGGCGGTTGCGGAAGGTGCGGCCATGGGTCTCTGGCCGATCATCATCGTAATCATAGCGGCTATCTTTACCTACAATGTGTGTGTAGCCACCGGCAAGATGGAGATTATCAAGAAAATGCTTGCAGGTGTAACAAAGGATAAGAGAATTTTAGTATTGATCATCGCCTGGGGCTTCGGAGGCTTCATGGAAGGTATGGCAGGTTTCGGAACCGCAGTGGCCATCCCGGCAAGTATGCTGTGGGGGTTAGGCTTTGACCCTGTGTTCGCGGCAATCGTCTGTCTGATCGCCAACTCGACACCCACCGCTTTCGGTTCCATCGGTATTCCGACCACAACCCTGGCTAAGATCACAGGTCTTGATGTAATCGGATTATCCACCAACACCACGATCCTGCTGGCGCCCTTGATTCTTCTTACACCGTTTGTACTGGTATATCTTACAGGCAACAAGAAGAAAAACGCCTTCAAGGGAGTTGGCATTATCACCCTGATTTCAGGATTATCCTTCCTGATACCGGAATTTCTTGTAGCTAAATTTCTCGGTGCGGAGCTTCCCGTCGTTATCGGTTCCGTATTCTCCATGCTGTGCACCATCGGCGCTGCCAAGCTGTTCGGCGGGAAAGAGGTTGATCCTGAGTATAGTCTTGAAGAGAAGGCGGATAAGAAGAACGACCGTAAGATCAGTACCGGTGAAGCGTTAAGGGCATGGAGCCCGTTCCTTTTCATCTTCGTATTCTTACTGGGAACCTCCAAGCTGATTGCACCTCTGAATGAGCTGTTATCCACCGTGAAGTCCGTAGTAAGCATATATTCCGCCGAGGGAGCAGCGCCTTATACCTTCTCCTGGCTGGCAACTCCGGGCTTATGGATCATTCTGGCAGGCTTTATCGGCGGCTGGCTTCAGGGAGCAGGCTTTAAGGAAATGATAAAGATCTTTTACAAGACAATTATCCAGATGTCCAAGACCATCGTTACCATCATTGCCATTATGGCCACTGCCAAGCTCATGGGCTACAGCGGAATGATCTCTTCCATTGCCGTAATGTTCGTAACGGTTACCGGCTCCTTCTATCCGATCTTCGCCCCGCTGCTCGGTGCGATCGGAACCTTTGTAACCGGCAGCGGTACTTCGGCAAGCGTGCTATTCGGCGGTCTGCAGCAGGAGACCTCCATTGCGCTTAATCTGAACCAGGCCTGGATCAGCGCCTCCAATACGGCAGGTGCGGTCATGGCAAAGATGATCTCACCTCAGAGCATTGCGGTTGCGGTTGCGTCCGTAAGCCTTCAGGGGAAAGAAAGTGCATTACTAAAGGGTACAATCAAGTATTTTGTACTGTTCCTGCTAGTGGTCGGCATCCTTACCTATGTAGGAGCTCAGATCTTAGGTTAAGCAAGAATATTATTCGGACTGAATTTAATGAAATAAATGCTGCCGTTCAGGCAGCGGATAGGAGTAAAGCATGAATATTTTAGTATGTATCAAACAGGTTCCGGACAGCAATAAAGTCGAGGTCGATCCGGTAACCGGAGTATTAAAGAGAAACGGCGTGGAATCAAAGATGAATCCATACGACCTGTATGCCATCGAGACAGCATTGAAAATAAGGGAAGAAAAGGGCGGGACCATCCATGTCCTGACCATGGGCCCGGGGCAGGCAGCCAGTATCATCAGAGAAGCCTTTGCCATGGGTGTTGATAAGGGAGCGTTGATTTCCGACCGTAAATTCGGCGGAGCAGATGTGCTTGCAACCAGCTACACCATCTCCCAGGGCATTCGTATGTTAGGAGACTTTGACCTGATCCTCTGCGGAAAGCAGACCACGGACGGGGATACGGCACAGGTAGGACCTGAGGTAGCGGAATGCCTTAATATTCCTTCCGTATCCAATGTATCCAGGATCACCTCAATCAGTGATAAGGATATCACGGTAGAGATGGATATGACCCATGATATTGAGGTTACCAGAGTACAGTTTCCCTGCCTCCTTGCCGTGGAGAAGGATATCTTCATGCCGAGACTTCCTTCCTATGTGAAGAAGCAGGAGACAAAGGACCGTGAGATCAGGGTAATCACCCTGGCAGACCTGGAGGATACGGATGAGCTGCATTATGGTCTTAACGGATCACCCACCCAGGTTCAGCGTATCTTCCCTCCGGAAGTTAATGCCCACAGAGAGATCTGGAACGGGAACGGAGCGGAGCTGACAGACCAGTTATATGACAAGCTGAAGGAATTAAAATTCGCATAATAATAAAAGTTATATGGCTTTTGAATGCAAAGAGGTGCTTATAGCTTACAGAGCGGTAAGCGCGGATTTGCACAGATAGAAATGGAGGAAAGTATGGCTAAGTTAGTGATTAATCAAGCAATGGTTGGAGACATTCAGAACATGATCGGTCTGTGTCCCTTTGGAGCCATGGAAGATAAGAATGGTGAGCTTTATATCAACGCAGCCTGTAAGATGTGCAAGATCTGTGTGAAGAAGGGACCTAAGGGTGCCGTAGAATATGTGGAGGATACAGTAAAGACAATTGACAAGAATGCCTGGAAGGGGATTGCCGTATACGTGGATCATATGGACGGCGCAATCCATCCGGTTACCTATGAGCTGATCGGCAAGGCCAGGGAACTGGCGGATAAGATAAAGCATCCGGTATATGCAGTCATGATGGGCGGCAATATTATGAAGGCTGCCCGTGAATTACTTCATTATGGCGTGGATAAGGCATTTATCTACGAGAATGATGCTTTGGACCGTTTTAAGATCGAACCCTATACCTCAGCTTTTGAAGATTTTGTAAACAAGATAAAACCCACAGCGATCCTTATGGGCGCGACTCCTGTCGGCCGTCAGCTGGCACCCCGTATCGCAGCAAGGCTGAGCACCGGTCTGACAGCGGACTGTACCATCCTTGATATCAATGAGAATACGGACCTGGTTCAGATTCGTCCTGCCTTCGGCGGTAACATCATGGCTCAGATCCTTACTCCCAACCACAGACCCCAGATGGCGACCGTGCGTTATAAGGTAATGGACGCACCCGAGAGAAATGCAGCCGAGACCGGCGAAATCGTTGTCTGTGAGATAGGGAAGGAGAAGCTTCATAGCAATGTGGAGGTGCTTGACATCATTGCGAAGCAGAAGGAGCAGTTTATCGAAGCCTCCGACGTCCTGGTGGTTGCCGGCCGGGGCATCAAGAAGGAAGAAGATCTCCAGATGGTGAAGGAACTGGCAGAGCTTCTTGGCGGGCAGGTTGCCTGCACCAGACCTGTTATGGAGGCGGGCTGGCTGGAGGCCAAGAGACAGGTGGGCTTAAGCGGAAGAACCGTTCGCCCGAAGCTGATCATCACCGTCGGCGTGTCCGGTTCCGTACAGTTTGCGGCAGGAATGAACAATTCCGAACAGATCATTGCAATCAATAAGGATGAGAATGCACCTATTTTCAAGGTTGCCCATTACGGTCTGATCGGAGATCTCTATGAGATCGTGCCAAGCTTGATCAATCAGATCAAAACAGGCAAAAACGCATAGGTGGAAGTGTGAATTTAGGCCAGCAAGCAAGTCGCAGGCATGGACGTTAGTGTAAATTATAAAAAGTATGGTTCACAGGTTGAATTTAAGTCTGTAAGCAAGGCGTATGTATGGACGCCGGTGTAAAAATAAAAATCAATTTTCACACGCAAATTTGTGCCTGCGGCCTAAAGTTCGCAGGTTATGAAGAAAGGTATGGTTATGTAGATGAGCTATAAAAAATTAGATCTTAATGATTTAAATTATATTAAAACAATAATCAATGATCCGGAACGCATCCTGTTCGGTGAGGACATTAACGAAGAATACAGCCATGACGAGTTAAGCGATACCCAGAGCTATCCGGATGTGGTTGTAAAGGTTTTATCAACGGACGAAGTATCTCAGATTATGAAATATGCATATGAGAATAATATTCCGGTAACTCCCCGGGGTTCCGGTACCGGACTGGTAGGCTCCTCCGTAGCCATGGAGCACGGAATTATGATCGATACCACCCTGATGAATCATGTGCTTGAGCTGGATGAGAACAACCTTACCATAACCGTGGAGCCGGGCGTGCTGCTGATGGAGCTGTCCGCTTATGTTCAGGACAGAGACCTGTTCTATCCTCCGGATCCGGGTGAGAAATCCGCCACCATCGGCGGCAACATCAGTACTAATGCCGGCGGTATGAGAGCGGTAAAGTACGGCGTGACCAGAGATTATGTCCGCGGCCTTGAGGTGGTACTGCCCAATGGAACAGTAGTGGAATTCGGCGGTAAGGTAGTAAAGAACAGCACCGGCTACGCTATGAAGGACCTGATGGTAGGCTCCGAAGGTACCCTGGGCATCATTACGAAGGCGATCCTGAAGCTCCTTCCCCTTCCCAAGAAGGCCGTGAGCCTTCTGATTCCCTTCCCCAGCCTGGAGGCAGCCATCCGTACGGTACCGTTGATCATCAAATCCAAATCCGCACCCACAGCCATTGAATTCATGCAGAGAGAGGTTATCATAGATGCAGAGAAGTATCTGGGCAAAAAATTCCCGGACAACAGTGCGGATGCTTATCTTCTGTTAAAGTTTGACGGCAATTCCACGGAGGAAGTGGAGAAGGCATACGAGAGCGCCGCAAAGATCTGCCTGGAGCAGGGCGCGATCGATATTCTGATCTCCGATACCAATGAAAGAGAAGAGTCTATCTGGAAAGCTAGAGGCGCCTTCCTGGAAGCGATCAAGGGCTCCACTACTTACATGGACGAGGTGGACGTCGTCGTTCCCAGAAGCTGCGTAAATGAGATGGTGGAATACATCCACAGCTTATATAAGGAAGTAAATATCCGGATCAAGAGCTTTGGGCATGCCGGTGACGGCAACCTTCACGCTTATGTATTAAAGGATGACTTAAGCGAGGAAGAATGGGAGAAGAGAATGACCGCAGCCATGGATAAGATCTATGGTAAAGCAAGAGAATTAAAGGGTCAGGTATCCGGGGAGCATGGCATCGGCTTTGCGAAGAAATCCTACCTGTTTGAATCCATGGATCCGGCAACTGTTGAGATCATGCGGGGAATCAAGCTGGCCTTTGACCCCAAGAATATTCTCAATCCACGTAAAGTGTGTCAGATGTAATTATTAATAAGAATACAGGAAATACAAAAGTACAGGAGATAAAAAGTACAGGAGATACAAAGTACAGGAGATACAAAGTACAAGAGATACAAAGTACAAGAGGTACAAAGTACGAGAGGTACAAAGTACAAGAGATACAAAGTACGAGAGATACAAAGTACAAGAGGTACAAAGTACAAGAGATACAAAGTACAAGAGATACAAAGTACAAGAGGTACAAAGTACAGGAAATACAGAATACAGGGCTGTCTGCAGGATGCAGACAGCCTTTTGAGCGTCTGAGGGAAGGGCTGCTGCAAAAATGAATTTGTGACAGCAGCTTATACGGGGAACAGTATTTACGGCATGAAAATAAGTCTAGAAGCAGTTTTTATATTCCGATCTGAAGCATTTTTGTTCATAATTCTCAGGCAGGACTATTTTGAAACAGCTCCTTCGCATACGAAGCCTGTTTGTCCTGTGAGGATGCAATCGGCACCGGAGCTTATCAAGGCGGATCATAGCATTTGGTAATGTTGATATCGTATAGTTTATCAAAAATATTAGAATTTTAGTTGTATAAAA
>JAFADH010000297.1 GCA_023424995.1 Bacillota bacterium
GAGTAGAGGTTGGAAGCTCTAAAGTGGTTGGAGGAGTGGCTGTTTTATCTGCAACAGCTGATAATTTTACGATGATTATGATAAATTAATGTCACTACGAGGAGTAGAAAGGGATGGAGGGGTGATAAGGCATGGAAAAATAATGTAAAAACTATAAGCAGTGGTGGTACAATAGATAGTCTAAATGGTCAAATACCTACTCAGCAAGAAGCAATTGATTTGATAAATGAATCAGGAGGTACAGTGAATAAAATTGAAGGTCCACATGAAGCTCCTAATCCTCATAATTATAATCTTATTAACTATACAACTTCAACAGGGATAAGAGGAACAATCAAAATAAGATGGGGGTGATATCTTGATATTAAATGAATTTAAGAAGAAAATTCAAATAGTTCCAGAAAATGAAGCACAAAAACTAAGAAAGCAATACATAGATACCTATATTGATACAGAAAAGGATTACTTTAAAAAATATATACAAGAAAGACATAATTACTCTGATGGTTTATGTTATACGGGATATTTATGGGATTGTTTAAAAGATGCTTTAGAAATTGATTTTAAAGATATACAAAAAATTACATATAAATCAAATAAAGTATTTGTTTTCTGGGATATTCATACTAAAGAAAGAATATTAATTTCAGATTATTGGAGATTCGGGAAAGAAACTGTTTTAAGATTGGATTTTGAAACTCTTATAATGAATTTAGAATACTTACCAGAAGATATATACATTTTTGATGAAAATATGACATGGACATTAATTCTTACCCATGAATATTTTAATGATAAGATATGGTGCTTAAAATCTAGTAATATCTAACATTTTTGATATCATTAAATACAAAAAAACAGAAATCCTTTTTAATTGATAATACTGTCAGTTTGAGAGGATTCTTAATTTAATTGACTTTAGTAGTTACTAATAAAGAAAATAAACTGAACCGGCTGATATCCATCCTCCCCCAGATCGGGAAAGCCGCGGTATATACCTATGACTTAAGAGGAAACCGCCTGACGGAAAGCAGCGACCGGATCAGTCTGAACTTTGAGAACACGAATTATGCCTACCGGCTGGAGACAGCGACAAAGGGGACGGCAGAAACTGGGGTGGCATATTATGCGGATGGACTGAGGGCGAAGAAGACCACCTCTGCCGGAACGACCCATTATATCTATGACATGGCAGTAAAAGCCGTGGTAGAGGGGCAGAGTACCACAGCAGTGAGTGCAAATTATGCCTGGGGACCCGACCGGGTGCTGTCGAGCAAGGATTTCGGAGGAGAGTATTATTACCTGTATAACGGACATGGGGATGTTATACAGATGGTTGACAGAAATGAGAATGTGATTAATAATTATAAGTATGATGAATGGAGGAATATACTGAAGAGTAATGAGACCATCAGTAATCCGTTCCATTATGCCGGGGAGGATAGACGATATGCTGATTCGATGGGCAACTGAAAACGACTTACCAGCGTGGCATATTCTGGCGACGGAGGTGTCACCAATTTTTCGCCATCCTGCGGACATGGGTAAAGATCCGGAGTTTATCTCGTATGCTGAGAGTAAGGCAGGCAAATTCGAGGTATTAACCGCTGTTGATTACATGAGCGGCAGCAACATGGGTTTCATAAGGTTTTCCCGGACACATAACCACATTACATGGTTTGGGGTAGGGGATAAATATCGCAGGCGAGGCGTTGGAAGCCGCTTACTGAAAACCGCGCTGCATCAACTTGACCATACCAAACCTATCACGGTAGAAACCTATCCCGAAGGCTATGAACCGGGTGCTCCTGCAAAGAACCTATATCGCAAGTTCGGGTTTGCGGAAACAGAATCCAACCTCCCCGGCCCGCATAATCTTCCGATTTGCCGCATGACACTGGATCTGTCCGGCGAAAAGCGCGGCGGGAGTTTCCATTATCGCTACCCGGAATTTATTAAAGCTTCACAGCAGGAATTTTGCCCGGCATGTAATGGCGAACCCGCTCCGGACGGTCAAAATGACATCGATATAAATGAAAAGGTTTGGATTATTGCGGAATATCCCGGACAAGGACGGTTATTCGGTAAGATGTATATAATGCCGCGAAATCACGCTTTCCACTTTGAGGATATGCCGGGAGATGAAATGACTTCGTTTATGTGTGAGGTGCAGCGAGTCGGAAGTGCTTTACGTAAAGTGACAGGAGCAGAGAAAATTAATTATGAAATGCACGCCAATTCGGGAGCACATTTACATATACATCTGTTCCCGCGCTACTTGGATGATGAGTTTCCCAGCGCGCCAATTGATTACCGTTTGACGGAACCTGCCCCATATGAGAGTTATGAGGAATATCTGTGGTTTATTGAGCAGATGAGAAATGAACTAAAACAAAGGTATTGAAATATGAATATATTTTTAGGAGTGATAATCTATATAGTAATGCTATTATTTATTAATATCGGATTGAGGATAAGGTTAAAATCAGTGGGTTTTTCTGATAAAATTACAAAAATAATTATGATAACAGTAAGTGTTATTTTAACATCCGCGATATTATATATTTTCATCAACCCTTGATGTATTGTATCCTAAACTTATTTAGATTTCAAAACAGTATTGTAATTTAATAACATTTATATCATGATAAAAATATGAGTTGATCTGGGAATTTTAAATATAGTAAATAAAGAGGGAGTATATTACTACAGATAAAAGTAAGTTTTATGCTTCATAACGATGATGAAGACTGAATCAATATAATTTCTTCTATTCCGCATATCGAACCAAGTGCAATTAGAAAAAAAGACAATTTTGCATATTGTGAATTTGCTCATATTATATATAGAAATTAAATTCTGGAAAAATGCACTGTAAAGCAGTTTCTATTCCGTTTAGCACTAATTACCGTTGATGATAATAATGAAGGAAAGGATACATATAAGATGAAAAAAATTATAATGGATAGACAGCTTGTAATAAGAAGGTTATTTCTTATTACGTTAGATATTGTTTTAATAAATATATCAGCATATTTAGCCTTATTGGCTAGATTTAATTTTAATATGAGTGAAGTACCCATCTATTTTTCCGAAAATATTTTCATGTACGCATGGATTAATACGATTACTACAGTATTTGTATTTTTTCTGTTTCGACTTTATCACAGTCTATGGAAGTATGCGGGAATTGACGAGATGGCAAATATTTTATTTGCCTGCTTAATATCAGGCATCTTTCAGTTGATAGGGATGCATTTTATTATGGCAATACATGTGCCCAGGAGTTATTATCCATTAAGTACGGTGTTTTTATTATTAACCATCAGCGGAAGCCGTTTCATGTATCGCTATGTCCGGCAATTATCCTACAAGTCTCAAAGAAATATCAAAAAACGTATTATGATAATAGGTGCGGGCGAAGCTGCAAATGCAATTATTAAGGAGATTAATAACAGCAATTATGTGGATGGTGTTGTTGTGTGTGCCATAGATGATAATAAAAGTAAAATTAACAGCTATATCCAGGGAGTTAAGATAGTCGGCGACCGTTCTAAAATTATTGAAAGCGCGATAGCATTTAAAATAACTGATATTATTATTGCAATGCCGTCCGTACCACGTAAAACAATTAAAGAAATCAGTACTATTTGCAAAAGTACGGATTGTTCCTTAAAGATACTTCCGGGGATGTATCAGTTAATTAATGAAGAAATCAGTGTAAGCTTTCTGCGTCCGGTACAGATCGAGGATTTGCTTGGAAGGGAGCCAATTCAAATTGATAACCCCAAGATTATGGATTATGTTAGCGGTAAAGTAATTATGGTCACAGGGGGTGGTGGGTCAATTGGCAGCGAGCTGTGCAGGCAAATAGCTGATCATAATCCAAAGCAGCTGATCATTGTAGATATTTATGAGAATAATGCCTATTTTGTACAACAGGAATTGAAGAATAAACATCCTCAATTAGATTTGGTGGTATTGATTGCATCTGTACGTAATACTAAGAGGATCAATTGGATTTTTGAGCATTATCGGCCCAATATCATATATCATGCGGCAGCACATAAACATGTACCCCTGATGGAAGACAGTCCTAATGAAGCTATAAAAAATAATGTGATTGGAACATATAAGGTGGCAAAAGCGGCAGATCATTACAGGGCGGAACGTTTTATTCTGATATCGACAGATAAAGCAGTGAACCCAACCAATATAATGGGAGCATCTAAACGGATATGCGAAATGATTATGCAGACTTTTAATAATCACTCTATGACAGAATTCGTTGCCGTACGTTTCGGTAATGTTCTGGGAAGTAACGGAAGTGTGATTCCTCTATTTGAAGAACAGATAAAAAATGGAGGGCCGGTAACTGTAACTCACCCTGATATCGTTCGTTATTTTATGACAATCACCGAAGCGGTTTCGTTGGTTCTTCAAGCAGGAGTATATGCGAAGGGCGGAGAAATTTTTATACTCGATATGGGAGAACCAGTTAAGATTCTGGAATTGGCAGAGAATCTTATTCGTCTTTCGGGCCTTACTCCGGGAAAAGATATATCAATAACCTATACGGGATTGCGTCCGGGCGAGAAACTATATGAAGAATTATTACTGGAAGAAGAAGGACTTCAAGATACAGAAAATAAACTTATACATATAGGCAGACCAATTTTTATTGATGAAGAGGAATTCCTGTCTAAGTTGAAGGAGCTGGAAACAGCTTCGGAAAATGAATGTTCCAATATACGTAAACTTGTACATGATATCGTCCCTACTTATAATTATACCGAAGAAAGTGATATCGTCCTCGCAATGTAATAGGACAACCAGCTAAAAAGTAATTGGTATATTAACGGACTTATGAAACGACAATAATAAATAATATAAAAATAAGGCGGTTATCTCAAAAAATAGCCGCCATTTTAAGGAATATAAAAACAAAAAATCTTGACACAATCGCTTTCAAACGGTAATAACATCTGTTACGCTTCTATCCTATTCAAATATAGTAGCAGCTTTAAGGAATAAACCGAAGGCGGTCGTTTTGCTCTTCATGAATTTATCTATACATTAGGCCCCTGTACATATTTCAAATCATGTCCGGTCGGGCTTTGAAAAATCCGAAGGTCGAATTCGGATACGACCGCCAATATATGGTCAAAGATATCCGCCTGTATTGTCTCATAGTCCACCCATGCCGTA
>JAFADH010000307.1 GCA_023424995.1 Bacillota bacterium
CCATGCCGTGAAAAAAACGGCTACATATCTAATTCAAACCAGAATTCGACACCCACCGGCCGGTTGATCACACCGCATTCCTGGTTATGGGAATTCATAATGGCTTTTACAATGGAAAGACCGATGCCGCTTCCCCCATACTCTCTTGTTCTTGCCTTATCCACCTTATAGAATTTAATCCATATCTTATCCAGAGCTTCCTCCGGTATGTTCTCTCCTGTGTTAAAGACAGCCACGCGAACTTTCTTATTCTCCTGTAAAATCAGCTTTACCTCGATAATTTTCTGCCCGCTTACATGGTTTATGGCATTGCTGATATAATTCGTCAGCACCTGTTCAACCAGATATTCGTCTGCCCATACATATACCGGTTCCGGCTGATCAAAATGAAGAGTTACCTCCTTTTGCCGGAACAATATCTCGGTGGAACTAAGAACGGAATGTATTAAAGTCACAATATCAAAGCGCTCAAAGTTCACCTGACTGTTACCGAATTCCAGTTCGTTCAGGCTCAACAGCTTCTTCACCATCTGATTCATCTTACTGGCTTCGTCCATGATTACCTCGCAGTAAAAATCACGGCTTTCCGGGTCATCATTAATATTTTCCTTTAATCCTTCCGCATATCCTTGTATCAGGGCTATGGGGGTTTTTAATTCATGGGATACATTAGATAAGAATTCCTTGCGCATCTCATCCAGCTCTGTCTTCTTCTGGATATCCGTCAGCAGCTCATTATTCGCACTCTTTAATTCAGTGATGGTAGCCTCCAGCTTATCTGACAACGAGTTGATGCTACTGCCCAATTCTCCTACTTCATCCTTTGTTGTCACCTTATATTTAACCTCAAAATCCAGATCCGCCATCCTCTTTGAGATATCGGCAAGTTCATGAATCGGCTTGGTGAACCTTCTGCTGATAAAATACATTACCACCGATCCCAGTAATACCACTCCGATGCCCACATAGGATAAAAATTCATTGGAAATTGCCGCGCCATCCTCGATACTTTCCACGGAAGAACGAATGATGATAACACTATTGGGCTTATTGTGTGCCGCATCCTCATCACCGTCTCCCTCCGCTGCTTGGCCGTTTCCGTCCCCCAGGGTTGCATTATTGTTGGGATTATAAAAGAAGCCAACCAAATCCATATAGCTGGAATCCGACTGACGGTCATAAAAGGTAAAGATATCATAATCCATGGATTCCTTAATTGCATCTTTCTTTTCTATATATGAAATGGATCCAGGAGAAAGATAATAATCGATTATTTTATTTAAAAATGCAACCTGCCTTTCACCGATATTATTCGGCGCGGGATATATGATCCGCAGCCGGGCATTAAATATACTGATTTCAACACCGCTTCTCGACTCCATCCTTTCCATCAGATCCGTCTCTTCATCAGACAGATAAGCGCTGGAGCTGTTCGAATAAAGGTTTACTATCTCATTATACGTATTCTGCAGGGTATCTACTTTGGTATACATATAAAAGGTAGATAAGAAGGTCTGATTAATCAGCCAGGTCAAAAAGATACACACAACAATCATGACAGTCAGCAGGAATGTCATCTTAATCCGGATGGAATGTTTCATGCATCCACCTCGAATTTATAACCGAGGCCCCAGATCGTCTTAATATAATCTCCTTTCGGTCCCATCTTGCTTCTCAGCTTCTTCACATGGGTGTCGATGGTACGGGCATCCCCATAATAATCATAATTCCACACATTATTCAGAATCTTCTCCCTGGACAGTGCGACTCCCTGGTTGGCTACAAAATAGGTAAGGAGTTCAAACTCCTTATAGCTGAGCTCTATCTCGACATCATCAATCTTAACCTGGTGCGCCGCCTTATCCAGCAGGATACCGCCTACGTTGATCTGCTCCTCTTCCGTCACTGTGGTCCGGCGGAGCACCGCTTCCACCCTGGCAACCAGTATCTTGGGACTGAAGGGCTTGGAGATATATTCATCCACACCAAGCTCAAAGCCCGTAAGTTCATCCTTCTCATCAGCTTTTGCGGTCAGCATGATAATCGGCACCTTGGAATACTGCCTGATCTCTCTGCAGACGCCCCAGCCATCCAGCTTCGGCATCATGACATCAAGTATAATCAGGGAAATATCTTTCTTGGAGAAGAAAATATCAATGGCCTGTTCGCCATTCTCCGCTTCTATTACGTCATAATTCTTACGCACCAAAAAATCCTTCACAAGCTTTCTCATTCTGCTTTCGTCATCGACTACCAATATCTTCAGCTTATCCATATGACCCCTCCATTGCATCCTGTTATTATTCAGACTATTCGGTCACAGCGGTTCTTACGGGCACATGTTTTACCTGTATTATGCTCACAAATATGCGGAACATGCATATTGGGGCACTATTAGGCATGCCTGTTATCACCGTTACACCTGATTTTTTATCATAATAACATGGAACTATGACGAAATTGTGAAATTAATCCAAGGAATCGGCGGTTTCCCTCTCCTTCAGCGCTTTCTCTCTGGCATCCAATTCTTCTTCCCAGGCAGAGTATTTGTTTATAATCTCATTTTCCTTATTCACGAAGACACTGCGGTCACTGAAGACGGATATCAGGAGCATGGCAAGGATAATAACGATAAGGAAGCCGCAGATGATCCGCGAACTGCGCAGCTTGATCCGAAGCTCTTCAATCGCTTCCAGATGTCTTTCTTCCGCTTCATGGGAAAGCTCACCGTTATAGGCGCGGATCTTCTTGTCTTCCTTCTCTATCCGGATCGGCGGAAGGCCGGCTTCCGTCACAATACCTCCCCGGATGACCTGCCGCTTTAATTCCTGGAGGAAATCAAATCCCACGATCGTCTTGAAGGTACCTCTCTCCACCAGCTTATGATACAGCTTGGCTGCCTTATTTATATCAGACAGGTCCGTATGTGCACGGATATATTCCACAGTTTCTTCTTCGCGTTTTGCTTCCCTATAGCCCCTGTCATCAGCAAAATAATAACCTGCTGCTGTCCGTTCCTTCTCACTCATGAATTATACCCTTTCCTGTGGGTATGACAATCCCCATTCTTTCCTGAGCCCGTCCATGACCGTCATCACTCCCAGTGTATCTGAGAGCGGAATAATATCACTTTCTGTCCTTCCTTCCCGCAGGCAGCGGTTCACTTCTTCCGCTTCGTACTCATAACCATTGGTTATAAATGAATGATGAAATTCCTCCGTAAGCTTCCCCTGTGCATCATAACGCAGAGCCTGGTTCCCCATCCAGTAATGGGGAACCACAATCTTACCCTTATCACCGATAATGAGAGCTTCGTCTCCGGTATCCGCTGAGATTGCCGAACTTAAGTCAGCGATTACACCTTGCTTATACCGCATGGTAACGGCATTGACTTCATCCACACCGCTCCTGCCAAGATATGCACTGCCTGATACCTGGTCCGGAAGCCCATCCATCAGATATATCACATAGGAGATCGGATAGATGCCCACATCCAGCAGTGCTCCGCCTGCGAGCTCCGGATTAAATAACCGGTGCCGAGGATTGAACTCCGAATAAAAACCAAAGGATGCCCGCATATACCGCACTTCTCCTATGGCTTTTTCTTTGATCCAGCGCTTTACCGCTTTCGTAGCCGGATGGAACTTCGTCCACATGGCTTCCATTAAGAATACATTATGTTCTTTCGCAAGCCCTATCAGATACTCCGTATCCTTTTGATTTAATGTAAATGGTTTTTCACACAGGACTGCTTTCCCATTGGATATGCATAACGCCGCATTCGCCTTATGCTCCGTATGGGGGGTTCCGATATAAATTACGTCAATCCCGGGATCTGCGGCAAGCTCCATATAGCTGCCATAGGCTTTCCCTATGGAAAAACGTCCTGCAAAATCCCTGGCTCTGGTAATATCTCTGGAAGCAACAGCAGCAAGTTCCGTACCTTCCATGTTAATCAGGGCTGTGGCAAACTTCGTTGATATGGTGCCGGTTCCGATGATCCCCCATCTGATTGTTCTCATATACAACCTCCATTTCATCGTTCTGCTTTATCATATTGTATTATTTAATAACGTAAAATCAAACCTTCAGGCTTCATAAGGTATCAGCTTATAGGTATAGCTGTCTTCCAGAATTTCATATCCTACCTTCTCATAAGCTCTGTTTGATAACGGATTGTTCTTATCCACAAGTAAGGTACAGAATTCATACCCTTCTTCCAAAAGTCTTTTACTCAGATAATACATATTGGCTGCCGCATACCCCTTGCCCCTGAATTCCTCCGGTGTAAATACGTAAGCGATTGCCATACCGTGCGGCAGCTTTCTTACGGTTGCGGCCATTGTAACAGCCTGCCCCTCTTCATTCTCATAAAGATAAACATTCTGCCCGACGATCAGGTTTTTTATCTTATTCAGGGCTGCCTCATAATCCAGATCATTCATCAGTGCCTCAATCTGAAAATCAATCATCCAGTCGGCAAGTAATTTTGCTTCCTCCGGCAGCGCCAGGCGCTGGCTTCCCTCCACCGGTTTCACATCACGGATCTGTCTGAGCTCCATGATATCCATCCCTGTGCCGTCTGAGAAGTTGCAGCTTACCAGTTTCTTAAATTGGTCAATGAAGCTTTGGCATACATCATTGCGGGCAACGATTCCGTTAATAACTATATGATTTTGACAGATATATCCTGCCAGCTCTTCCGCTGCATGTGAAACCTCCTCCTCCCTTGCTACATATACAACAAGGTCAAAGGGCATAAAATTGCAGAAAAGGAGTACGGGCAGCTCTTCCATAAGCACTGCTCCGAACATCCCCTTATCTTCCGCTGCATTATATCTGTTTTGATAGGCACTGTACAGAAGCAGCTGGCTGACAGCTTCCCGTTCCAATAAAAATGTTTCATATGCTTCGAGAAATGTATCTGCGTTTTTATATTCTTTTACAATCATGCCTCTGCCTTCTTTCTATTTCATATTATTAATAATTTTCCCTGTAATAACCATTTTAAACTTATCCATGAAATATGTAAACCAAAAATTCCAAACAGAAAGCAAAAGGGCTGCCTTTACTTCAGGCAGCCCTTGTAATTAACTTATTGCAGTCAGCTTATAATGAAATTCATGCATTCTTTTTCTTAGCAGATACCAGGATTATTCCTCCGATGACAGCTGCACCGGCAGCAATGATCAGTATTATGAAAGGAGTCTGCAGACCCTCGGATGCCTCGTCGGATACATTGTCTCCTGTTCCGGCTGTCTCTGCCGCAGATACTGTCTTAACATCCCTTGCTATTTCCGCTTCCGCATCCGTAGTATAGAAGATCTGGTCATCCTCTTCCACATCCATGGTATAGAAGATCTGATCATCTTCTGAATACTCCGCCGGATCTATTGGCTCACTTATGATCTGAACATCGGTATCCTTAGATGGTGTATCAGGAGCCGTGCTGCCCGGTTCCGCGGCGGGAACAGCCGGATCTACCGCTACACCGCTCTGAAAGATAACACTTTGGTCAAATTCAACTACCTTGATTACATCCTTGCCAAAGATATCATATAAATAATCCGCATTCTCATCGCTATAGGGTGATATGCCAATCTCAATGACATCCTTATTCACCCCTGTATAGTTAACAAAGATACCCTTCTCCTCAAGTTCCTTCGCATGCTCCGTAAAGAGGTAACGATCGATCTCTGCCTGCTTATCATATAAAGCCTGCAGCTCCGGAGATACTGCCTCTCCTTCAAAAGCCGTTGTACCGGCACCTGTATCTACTTTCTGCTGGGCGAATGCCACTCCTACCGAAAAGGCTGACAGGCATATGCCTAACAAAGCCGCTTTCATTAATTTTGATTTCATCATATTATTTCCTCCATTCATCTTAAATTCATTCTTATATTTACCGGGTTGATTTTATATGCCTGACGGCTATATTTTTTTGTTAGCTGTTTGATTTTTTATCTGTTATTCGTTGGGTACTCTTTTGGTACCGAAAGAGAACCGTCATTTCTGACCTCCTTTCTTATCGCTTTACAACCATTAGACGTGGGAGCAGGGAGATGGGTTCCCTTTTTTGAAATGAAAAATTTGTAATTACATAAATTTTAGATATGAAACAGGGTATCCGTAAAGAAATCCTAACGTCACTCTTGACAACCGGATATAAAAATATCATACTTTTTACAGACTAAAACAGAGTCTGTTACTTACCAATAAAACTGTCGCCAGGCGACAGACAGGAGGATATAAGTGAAGCAAAAGTTTGACCTAATGAGTGTCATCAAGGAATACGGACTCATCACGGCAGGTACCTTGTTAGTAGTATTCGGTGTATATTTCTTTAAATTCCCCAACAGCTTCTCCATCGGCGGCGTCACCGGTCTGGCCATGATCGTCAGCAAATTAGCCGGAGGATCTGTCAGCTCCGGTACCATAGTATTAATCATAAATATATTGCTTTTAATTATAGGTTATTTCATTCTGGGCAGAAACTTCGGCAATAAAACCGTATACGGAAGTCTTCTTCTGTCCTTAACTCTTAGCGGGCTTGAGGTGATCATGCCTCTTAGTAAGCCGTTAACCGACCAGCCTGTACTGGAGCTTGCATTCGCTGTCTTATTGCCTTCCATAGGAGCTGCCATCCTGTTTAATATCGGTGCTTCAACAGGCGGAACCGATATTGTGGCTATGATATTAAAAAAATATACCAACTTGAATATCGGACGTGCTTTATTCATCAGTGATTTTTTGTTAACAATGCTGACCTTCCTTGTATTCGGGCTTACCACCGGGCTCTTCTCCATCCTGGGCCTTATGATTAAGTCTACCATGATTGACAGCACCATAGAGAATCTGAACCTCAACAAATATTTCACTATTATCTGCGAAGATCCGAAGCCGATCTGTGATTACATTACAAAGGATATTCACCGCAGCGCCACCGTCTTTGACGCAAAAGGGGCATTTACCGATAAGAATAAGAAAATAATTCTTACCGTGATGAACCGTTCCCAGGCGGTAGCGCTTAGGAAATTCATCCGTCAGGCGGATCCAAGCGCATTCATCCTGATAACGAACACCAGTGAGATAGTCGGGCGCGGCTTCCGGGCATAACCGCAGAGAGCATCCGGGTATGGAGTCCTGATAAGATAAACATAAAATATAGGGTAAACTCTTCCGGTTATATCAGGAAGGGTTTACCCTTTTATCTGCATCCAATATGTCTTTCCCTATAATCATCTATACCGCTTCAATGCGGTATCTCCGAGAATACCTTAACAAACAATAGGACCAATACGATTAATATAATGGGCCGTATTACCTTATGTCCGCTCCGGATCACCATGCCGGCTCCGATATAATGTCCCGCCACACTGAAAACAGCGGCTGTCAGCCCTAAGAGGATTAAAATCTTACCGTTTATCAGAAAGGTAACAAGTGCGGCTGCATTCGATGCCAGGTTTACCAGCTTGGTATTGCCCGAAGCTGTCTTTATATCCATCCCGGCAAGACCTGTAAATATTAAAAGCAGGAAGGAACCGGTCCCGGGTCCGTAAAATCCGTCGTATGTACCCAATATAAAGGAAGCAAGGCTTACGATAAAATATACTTTCTTCCGGGACACTGTCTTCTTATGAACATCTTCCTTAATGGATCTTCCCTTTAATACATAGACGGCAACCAGGGGAAGTACGCCTAAGAGGATGTACTTCATAACTCTCTCATCGATCAAAAGCGCAATGTTGGCACCGATCGCCGATCCCACGAGAGCCAGAATTACGGAGGGTATCGCTGCCTTCCAATCAACATACCGATTACGGCAATATCGGCAGGTTGATACGGTGGTACCGATTGCGGAGGACAATTTATTGGTCCCGATGGCATAATGCGTAGGTAAACCGGCGATGAAGTAGGCAGGAAGCGAAATCAACCCGCCTCCTCCGGCTACGGCATCCACTAATCCCGCCAGAAAAACCAGCGGACATACAATAAGAAACATCTGCAGCGTGATCTCCATATTTAACCATCCTAATTCCAGTATCTGCGTTATCAAGAACCGCAGTATTGATTTATACTGATAGTCAGTATAGGAGTTTCCGATTGTGATGTCAACAAGTCATTTCATGTCCGGCCGGTTTTCATTTCATATCCGGTCAGTTTCGGATCAGGCTGCATGATGAATATTCTCATTTATACTTGCCATAATTAACAAACTTGTTTCATAAGATATAATGATCTATAATACATTGATTATCGGAGGATTTTATATGGAATTCAATCAAAGTCAGACCTATGCCAATCTGAGGTCAGCCATGGAACGGGAATTGATGGTCAGTACGTTATATCGGATATATGGTGATCAGGCAAGGGAGAACGGATTTAACGAGATAGGCAATATATTTGACACCATAGCCAGGAATGAGCTGGAGCACGGCAGAATATTCTTAAGACAGATCAATAACGGTACGATACCGTACACCGAGGAAAACCTCCGGAACTCAGCGGCTCTGGAAGTAGCTACCGGTGAGTTATACCGCCAATATGCCGTTGTTGCCACGGAGGAAGGCTATACGGATATTGCCGCATTATTCAACGGTATCTCCAATATAGAATTTAATCATGATCTGGCATTCACCACACAGTACGAAGATGTGATAAGGGACCAGGTCTTCTGTAAACCGGGGGAGACTCTCTGGATCTGTATGGCCTGCGGCAATATCCTGAGCGGTCAGTGCGCTCCGGAAATATGCCCCATATGCAGCTTACCCCAGAGCTACTACAGAGTATATACCGGTGAGGAAGACATATAGGCCGTCATGCCTTTAAATATTTATTATAGAATTCGTCATATGTAAGCCTGCTGAGATAAACTTCCTTTGCCAGTCCTCTGCCCAGGTACCGGTAATGCCAGGGCTCATAGTCATAACCTGTGATTTTCTCCATACCCTTGGGATAGCGCAGGATAAAGCCATACCAATGGGCATTCCCAGACAGCCATCGGAACTCGGGTGTATCTTCAAAGGATTGCTCCAAATCATTGATGTCAGCCGCAAGACCTGTCTGATGTTCACTGTGTCCGGGTCTTGCCGATACCCTGTCCCTCACGGCTTGATATTCCTCTATAGGAACGTCCGGTGTTATATTTTTATAATAGACCTCAGTTTGATAATCATAACTGCGAAATGCGGATACTATATTAAGGTAGATCCCCTTTTGCCGGGCATCACCGGCCATCTCTTCAAACGCAAGCCTTGCTTCACGGCGGAGCATGAGACCCTTCGGATTGAACTCCAAAGCCACCTGCTCCAGATCCTCCGGTATGTAGCTGCTGTCCAGCTGACGGAATTTATCAACCAGCACCGCCGGACTTGACGGGTCGGTTATTCTGCTCACATCGGTATAATAATTGAGATTCGGTTTATTGCCAATCCTCATTTACTTATTCTCCCCTCCTATTAAATGCGTGCGTATATGGATATAATTAATCACGATAGGATATACAATCTCTTATATCAAATTATGCCGAACTTATGGATATAATGATAATTATGTTTTCCTGCAATCAAATTTTTCATATTATAACATATAATATGGCAAAAGAATGGCTGACCGTACTCTCCCGAGTACCGTCAGCCATCTGTAAGGGAAGACATTATATCATGAATATAAGACGTATTCATGATCTTGCAGCTCCAATCGGAATTCATAAATAAGCATATGATTCCTTATTCCGCTATTATAATATCATTTAATTTATTCTGCATTAGTCTGTAAAAACCTGTGTCCAGTAGATCGTTCCTCCGGATTGATATACTCCGACGCCGATCTTCCCAAAGTTCTTATTCAGAATGTTGGCTCTGTGCCCGGAAGAATTCATCCATCCGGTTACCACTTCCTGCGGTGTCTTCTGTCCATATGCGATATTCTCACCCGCCGCTTTATATGAGATTCCGAATTCCTTTAACACTGTCTGGAAGCCCGTTCCGTTGGGTCTCGTATGGGAGAAGGACTTTACAGTTTCCTGGGCACGCTTGTCAGCTGCCGCAGTTAATGTGGTATTCGTTGTGAGTGCCTTAAGTCCTGCCTTCTCACGTTCAATATTTACAAGCCGGAGAACTTCTTTTGCATAGTCACTCTGGGCGGTATTCGTAGTATTCTGCTTATTGGTAGTTGTTGTCTTTTCTGCTGTCTTATCCTTGTCCGTGGTCTTGGAAGTTGTCTCTGTTTTTGCAGGTGTTGTTTCTGTCTGCTTTTTATTGAAGTCGGCATATTTAGATTGAATCTTAGCCAAAGCTTCCTTCAGACCCTTGACATCTTTAATACTCTTCGTCGTAATATTGGTATAACCGCTATTACGAAGGTTATTCACAACATCCTTAACTGATTTGCAGTTGGATAAGTTTATTTTTTTATAAACTGCCTTATTACTTGTAACACTTTTTACTACTTTTGTAGTATTAGGATTTGTATTAATTTCTTTCCCGTAACTGATTGAATTCTGGCTGAAGCCAAAAGCAATGAGCAGCGACAATCCCAGTGTACATGCTGATGTTCTGATTAATTTATTCATGGTTTGTACCTCCTTAGGTGCTTCTCTCTGTTGCATCCCCAGAGTAACATATAGGCCTGAGGGGTTCAACCGTAAGATTATGGTATTATAAGAAATATTTTCCATTTTATTTCCTTTATTTGATATTTCAAAAACCATATTATGTATATTATTTTACTGTTATATCCATTTTTAATTATCTCATAAAGTCTGTGAAATCCTTTCTGTACAAGGGTTTCATGCAAATATTATACATCAGCTCCAATGAATTTTATAAGATTTCTATGTAAAAGACAAGCCTTATTTTAATTGCTTTTTATAATCAATCTTTTTACGATTTTATTACAGTATTATTAAATTTCCCTTGTTTTATCTGATCCAGATACTATTTTATCTGAATCAGATGCCATTTTTTAGGCAAAAAAAAGGAATGCAGCCGGTATCTGTGCATACCGGCCGCATTTTTTTTACTGCTTCATTATAATTTTGTATTTTACTATATATAATATTATTAATTCGTAAAAATCTGTGTCCAGTAGAGTCTGCCGCCGGACTTATATACTCCGACTCCGATTTTGCCGAATTTCTTGCTCAGGATATTGGCTCTGTGTCCGGAAGACTTCATCCAGGTTGTAACTACTTCTTTCGGTGATTTCTGACCATATGCGATATTCTCTCCCGCTGCCTTATAAGAAAGCTTATACTCCTTAAATACCGTATAAAAAGGTGTCTTGTTCGGTCTTGTATGGGAGAAGGATTTAACAATTTCCTTCGCCCGTTTATTCGCAGCCTTGGAGATCGTTGAATTCGTGGTCAGCGGTTTAAGTCCGGCCTTCATTCGCTCGACATTCACCAATCTGAGCACTTCCTTAGCATAGTTGTTAAGAGTTGTATTGCCCTTGTCAACATCCTGCAACACAGGTGCCGATGTCTTTGCAATCGCTGAATTCAAAGAATTATGACCGATGCCAAATGCAAATAACAATGACAATATCAGCGTACATGCCAATGCTTTAACATATCTCTTCATGATTAATACCTCCCTTGTTGTCACATAAGTTGCCACTAATAGCATAACATACGCAGGACAAGAGGTTCAATCCTAAGATTCTGGTGGTTGAAGCATGCTTTAACTAATTGTGAAAATATTGCAATGTATAAAATAATATAATTCAAAATAAAATTATTTCATTAGCTCCAATGAATCCTTATAAGATTTCTATTATACAGAGTATCCTTTCATGCGGAAGGAATATTCATAGTGCCTGTTGGCATACAGTGTAAATTCCGGATGTGTCTTTGCTCCCCAGCTGTCGTCACCGCCCACGCCCATCTGCTTATAGTTTACCCGCAGTACTACTTTATCGCTGTCCGGCAATTTATAATGATGGTCATATGCTTCAATTTCAAACGGCGTATATGGCAATGCATTTAATTCAATATGAGGAACCCCCGTTATCCTGAGACCTTTGCCCTTATTATTGGTGAGGGCCGCCCATCTGACCTCCGTACGGTTCGCACATTCCTGGGGTCTTAAGTAAGGTACCATCTGTTCGCTTACCCTGCCCTTATATAAGCCCGTCTTCGCTCCCACCGCACGGTCCCAGTAATTCTCATGAGGACCTTTGCCGTACCAGGATAGATTGTCATAGGATTTATCCAGAGTAAAAAGCATTCCGATCTCCGGTATCTCCGGAAGCTTATCTCCCGGAAACAATACCTCTTTGCATGTAATCTCTCCCTCCGGAGTAATAAGATAGGTTATTCTGCCCTTGGTCTCCCCTGCCGCAGGATACAGATATTCCACTTCAATTCTTATCTGTGTATCGGAAGCGCTGACTTTCATTGAGGACAACTCGCGGTCCAAGGAAGCTTCCCGCCATACGGCACACCGTTCCGGCAGTCTGTTACCCTTGTCATTGTCCGTGTAAGCCCTCCAGAAGTTCGGAACAGGTGCTTCTTTGATCAGTTCCTCGCCCTGATACCGGTAAGAATACAGTTTTCCGCTTTCTTTACAGAACCCGGCTGAAAAATCAGCTCCGGATACCTGATACCCCCCGGCATCCTCCTTAAGCGCAAGTGTTCCTCCGGGCAGCTTCGATACCGCTGCTTCTCTTGCTTTTACAGGAAGCAGGAATTGTTCATAAGCAATCTCATGGCCTTCGGCAGCCCATATATGATCTTCGGCAGTTAATAAGCTGACGGTAAGTATATACTCGTCCTTCGGACACTCCGACACCGGCATTGAATATCCCAGGGTAACCTCAGCAGCGGTTAAGGGTTCTGCTTCAACCGGACCGGTTCCTTCCCGCACCACAACTCCGTTCTTCATAATTGACCAGACAAGCCGGTATTCCTTCAGATCGGTAAACAGGAATTTATTCTTCAGCCTGAGCTTGCCTGCCGCAAGGTCAACAGCCTCAAATACAACACTTTGATAGCATTTCTTAACTTCATAAAGCTTGGGGGTGACAGAACGGTCGGCGAAGATAATACCGTTGCCGCAGAAATTGCCGTCATGCCTTGGCTCATTGAAATCACCGCCATAGGCAAGGTATCTTGTTCCGTCCTTCGTCTCTGTCCAGATGGCCTGATCGATCCAGTCCCAGATGAAACCTCCCTGAAGAACCGGATATTCGTCAAACATATCACAGTATTTGAATAAATCACCGCAGGAATTGCCCATGGCATGGCTGTATTCGCATAGAATGAACGGCTTCTTCGGATTATTCCGGGCATATGCCTCCAGAACCTCTATCTTCGAATACATGTGGCTCTCGATATCGGTGGCTGCTTCCCATCTTCTTGCATGTACCGTGCCTTCATAGTGTACAATTCGTGATGGATCCTGTTCCTTCAGAAAATCATGCATCTTAACAAAATTATCGCCTCCCCAGGCTTCATTGCCAAGGGACCAGATAAGTACGCAAGGGTGGTTTTTATCTCTTTGGAGCATGGAGTTGCAGCGGTCAAGCACTGCATTCGTCCACTCAGGTTTGCTTCCGGGCACGATACCGGGTGTCTCCTCCTTAGGTCCATAATCCCAGGTTCCGTGGGTCTCCAGATTCGTTTCATCTATGATATAGATACCATATTCATCGCAAAGCTCATACCAGGTTATATGGTTGGGATAATGGGAGGTCCGTACCGCATTGATATTAAAAGCCTTCATCAGCCTGATATCCTCAAGCATCTCCCGGTATCCCAGCGCTCTTCCCGTATACGGGCTGAACTCATGACGGTCAACACCCTGGAACAGGATGCGCTTTCCGTTCAGCAGCATAAGGTTATCCTTTATCTCAAAACGGCGGAAGCCTACCCTGCAGCTCTCTGTCTCCAGTAATACTCCGTTTGAATCATATAAGCTCAATACAAGGATATAAAGATTGGGATGCTCCGCACTCCACTTCAGCGGATTCTTAACAAAGACCTCCCCTGTCAGAGTAAGCTCGGTCTCCTTGTTGAGCTCCCCTGTCATTAAGATATCATCTGCAATTGCTTTTTGGCCCTTGTTATCGTATAGTTCCGCCTTAACGTCAAGTCTGCCAAGCTGTTTCCCGTAATAGTTAACCAGGGATGCCGTTACCTTAAGAACAGCATCCTCATATTGATCGTCCAGTTGTGTTACCGCGGAAAAATCATAGATATGAGCTTCCGGCGCAGAATACAGGTAGACATCACGGAAAATACCGCTAAGTCTCCAGAAATCCTGGTCCTCCAGCCAGCTGGCATCACTCCAGCGGTATACCTCAACCGCAAGCTTATTGTTACCTTCTCTCAGATAAGGCGTCAAATCAAATTCAGAAGGTGTGAAGGTATCTTCGCTATAACCTACGAAATCACCGTTCACCCATACGTAAAACGCCGATTCAACCCCCTGGAAGCTAAGATATACGGGATTGTTCTTCCATTCCGGCGGTATCTGAAAGCTTCTGATATAAGAGCCCACCGGATTATAAACTACCGGCGCAAAGGGAGGCTTTAAAGGCTCCGTATTCTCCCAGGGATATCTGACGTTCGTATATTGGGGATAATCATAACCCTGCAGCTGCCAGTGACCTGGGACCTTGATCTCCTTCCAGCCGCTGCTGTCATAATTATCTTCATAAAAGTTTGTAATTCTTTCCTCCGGAGTCCTGGCAAAATTGAATTTCCAATCTCCATTCAGGGAAATATAATGCTTTGACTTATCTCTTACCCCTGCCAGCGCTTCCTCCACCGTATCATATGGCATGAGCGTCGCATGCGCCTTCATTCTGTTTAACTGGAATATCTCAGGGTTATTATTCCATTCGGGATATCCGTTAACGGGCGGAGCATATTCGTATTTTTTTAACATTACATATACCTTACCTTTCGCGTAGTCTGCAAATTCCGGATTATGAAACCGCTTTCAAATAACTGCGGTTTTTATCTGCATTCAATCATTATTATGTATTATTTTCAGGAAAACGTCAACCTAATAAATCTTTTTTGTTTATTTCGCCATGGCAGATCTTCCCTATATTCACAGTAATATTTCACACTATTATTACTTGTAATGGTAATACTAATGAAGAAGGTTAGTGCTTTCCTTGATATTATGGAAAGTGAGGAAGCTAATGTTGAAACTTAAGTTATTTGGTTTTGCAATCGCAGGTATGATTGGATGTATGAGTTTACTTCCCGTCAACGCTTTGGCATCCGAAACAAATTCGGAAACGGTAACACTGTCGGAAAACAACAAGGATCAGAAGGATAAAAAGCCCGCCTTTGAAGATACCCTGCAAAAGGCAATTGACAAGTGGGCAACTCTGACTGATAAGCAAAAAGCTGAAGTTTATGCTTTACTTGAGAAAGAGATGAAAGCCGAATTCAAGCTTCTTAACAAATTGGTTGATTTCGGCGTTCTCGAAAAATCCGATGCAAAAGCGATCTGTTCACGTATGCAGGAAAAGCTGGATGAACTGAGAAAAAGCGGAGAATTTCCTCTCGCCAAGCCGAGACATGAAAGAAAGCATAAATAATCACAGCTGAAACGGATAGGTTACGGTTATAATATCCGGGAGCAGCACTGGCCTTCATAATAATGAAAGGAGATCACAATGATGTATTATAAGACTAATCCCGCCCCGGACGGGCAGCCCAAGGACGAACCAAGGATCGAAAACGATTATACGAAGCAGCCGGAGATTGAGCAGCCGAATCCTTCCACAGCCACACCGCCCATCCCGGAAGAGATGCCTCCAAGATAGCTAAAACGGCCCTGTTAATGGATCGCCCTCTTCCCGTGAGTCTATGCCTTTACAGTTATCCCGTTCACTTCAACCTGGTCACTGATCTCGATTACGATGCACCGGCGTCCTTCCACCAGCTGTGTCTTAACCAGATCCGTGCGTTCCGGATTCACCTTTATGACAACATCCGGGGTCTTCACTTCAAATATTCTGGTATTTGCCACATTGGAAGCCAGGAGGGATACCTTCTCTCCTGCCATCTCCTCGTAATTCTTATCCAGCTCCTGAAGCTTCTCTTCCTCCACACCGCTTTCTGCGAACAGGTTCCGGACTTCTGTCTTATCCAGGATAAGCGGCTCCGGAATCTCTTTCAGCTTGTGCTCTTCAAGGATTTCATTTAGTTTCTCATGGATATTCTTAACGACCTCGTATTCGCATTCTTCCCCAAGAGTCTCCATAATCAGGCTCTGGAAGGTTTCCTTCTGTCCCCCTGCGGACATGGGTACCTCACAGCCCAGAAGCTGGGTCACAAAGTCGCTGTGAAGCTCCTCCGAATCCTTCGTATAATACAATATATTATGTATATCAGTGCTTCTGTCATTAAAAGCAGGGAACAAAAACCCATTATTCGGCATGCCTACCACCCAGTCCTGAATACGCTTCTTAAACAGATTGGTCTCATCATTATAGCTTAATCCCGGTTTTGACAGATTCACCGGGCAGATGGAGCACAGAATAAACCGGTATACTTCCTCGGAAGCGTCCTCCATCATAATCTTATCCTTGGTCTTACCGGGAACATCATAGGGTGAGTAGATGATCAGAATCAGATAATTGCCCACATGATCATACAACTGCACAATCTTCCGGTAAAACTCTTCCAACAGCTCCTCGTCCTTTAACTCACTGTCCCGAAGCTTCAACAGGAATTCCTGGGTACCTCCGTTAAACTCCGTATGGGTAGGGAATTCCATGTTGATCAGATTCTTCCCTATGGTACCCGATAAGGTCTTCTTAAATATCTCAAAGTATTTGAAGGTCTCCTCCTCCGGCAGTCCCAGGAAGGTTTCCGTGAATTTGGCCTTTATGGTCTTCTCGCCATCCACATAGCATCCGCTGACCTTAGTAATAGCACTGTTCTCATGCTTGAATTGTTTTCTGATCTCAAGTATCTCGCTGTTAATCATAGCAGTCTCCTTATCATATGATAACGTACAGATCAGCAGCGGACTAATCTGCCTGTCTGCTGACATTATATCATGAACATACGACTTGTTCATGATCTTGTTGCTCCAATCGGAATTCATAAGCAAGCTTATGATTCCTCATTCCGCTTGCATTATATCATATTCGCAAGCTCATATGACAGCGATGCTTCTCATCGTGATGCACACTCACTGCGTTCGGCGATGATATAATGTCTGCTGATATTATATCATAACAAATCCTCAGAAAAAAAGATACCTTTGAATAATTTATTCTCCCTGTTATCAGTATCGCTGCATGATTAAAGAGGGTATTGCATGACAATCGGCAATACCCTCTTTGCATATCCCTTAATAAATCTGACCGGTATCATGCTTCCCTGCCGGGTTTGGTCAGATCCGGCTTAAGACAGCATAGTCGTTCTGTACGGCATCCCAAACCGGCTTATCATATTCCTCATGCTCCAGAATAAAATAGGCTGCATGGGCTGCCGCTTCCTTGATCTTTCCCATATCCAGAATTCCGTCTGCCACATCCACATTCTGTTTATTCTCATTTATCTGCTTGATGTGGATCAATTCTACACGTTTGCCCCATTTTTTAATGTATTCCACGGGATCGACCCCGGCATATGCCACCCAGAATACGTCCAGCTCCAGGACCACGTTGTCCCCGGTTTTCTCAGCCAGCAGGTCAAGTGCGTATTTACCGTCGATCTTTTCGAATTCATGGGCATGGTTGTGATAGCCTACCTTGATGCCTTCTTTGGCTGCCGCATCCGCCGCTTTATTCAGGACCCGGGCAAGATGCTCGATCTTCTCCAGTGTATCCACTTCTGCGTAAGGACATATGATGTATTTTGATCCGATTGCTTTATTATAATTAAGCTCCGCCTCAAAGCTTTCTTCGAATACTTGAATTCCCGTATGTGTCCCCACCGAATACAGGCCGCTCTGCTGCAATAACTGATGCTGTTCCCCAGCAGTCAGGCCTCCGTATCCGGCAAACTCCACTCCGTTAAAACCGATCTCTCCGACCCTCTTCACTGCGCCGGCAAAATCCTTCTGCGTCTCACCGTGGATGGAGTATAACTGTAATGATATCTCCATATATCTTCCTCACTTCCTGATATCTTTTATCATGGCAAAGTTATCCCATATGGGTCTCTTATCTGTTTATACCTGCTCTCTTTGCCCGCTCTCATGGGACTTATATGCCGCCTCCATCATTCTTGTCAAGATAATAGAATCCTCAATTCCAAAGGTTGCATCCTCCGAAGAATACTGCCCGTTCACCCACTGAACCAGAGGTGACGCAAGAGCCTGGGGCAGCTGCTCGGGAGTAACCCACTTTCCGCCGGTTTCCTCAGCAGCATACGTCACTCCGTTGCGAATGAAGAGCGCTCCCTTGGTGCCGCTGATTTCCAGTGTAGCAGGATTATATTCGGATACAAAGCCGGTTTCCGACACACCGATTGCTCCTCCCTCGAATTCAATTACCGATACGGCATTATCTTCCACACCCCGGCCCGTAATATCCGTGAATACGGATTGAACAGTCTTCGGCTCACCTAACAGCCATTGCAGAAGATACATGGGATGTGCTCCCAGATCAATCATGGCTCCGCCGCCGCACTGTTCCCTGTTATAAAAATGCGCGGGCAGCCAGTTGCCGATGCTTCCGTTATGGACATTGCGCATCCTGGCATAAGTGATTCGTCCAAGCTTACCGCTTTTCACCAGCTGCTTGGCAAATAAGAATTCAGAATCACATTTTTTCACTAAGGATAAGGTAAGATCGCTTCCCTTCTCCTTAAGTGCCGCCTTGATCTCCAGGCATTCCGCCAGGGTAAGGGCAAGCACCTTCTCACTGAACACTTTTTTACCGGCTGCGATTGCTTTTAATATCAGCGGCGTATGTGACCCTGTGGCCGCCGTGATTACCACGCCTTCAACCGACCGGTCCGCCAGCAGTTCATCATAATTCGAATAGTATGCCGCACCGAACTGCTGTGCATACTTCCTTCCGCGATTCTCATCCTCGTCCCAGACCGCCGTGACCTTACTGTCCGTCTTCTCCAGGATCTCTTTGGTATATCCTTCCGCATGAACATGCCAATAACTAATAATTGCGATATTCATAATCCATATCCCTTTCCATAGGTGACTCGGCCTTTTTATTCAAGCCTGTCAGTCAAAATATACCGGCTGTCCTGTAGCTGCTGATGTATAGATAGCTTCCAGGATCTCAGATACAACGCAAGCCTGCTCCGGCAATACAACCGGCTCCGTGTCATTCTTCACCGCATCGATCCATCGCCTTGCTTCCAGGATCTCCGGACTGCTTGCGGCTCCCGCATAGAAAGCGACCCCTCCGCTTGACAGATCCGGTTTAACTTCGATAAGACGTCCGAATTCTCCTTTGTTAATGGTAACACCGTGCTTGATCTGTGCACCGGCATCACTTCCGCAGAGTACCGTGCTTCCCTCCGAAATCGGCTCGCTGGTATTTAAAGCCCAGCTGGATTCCAGAATGATCGTTGCTCCGTTCTTCATAACGATGAAGCCAAAGGCGGAATCCTCCATGGTATGCTGCTCCGGATCCCAGCCGCCCCAGGGATTGCCGCACTCCGCATGATTGACCTTCTTATATTTTGTTCCCACAACCATCCTGGGCTCATAGTTGTTCATAAGATACAGGGTGATATCCAGGGAATGGGTTCCTATATCGATTAACGGACCGCCGCCCTGCTCATATTCATTCAGGAATACGCCCCAGTTAGGAGTTCCTCTTCTTCTTACCGCAAAAGCTTTGGCAAAATAGATATCTCCCAGATCGCCGCGTTCAATGACCTGCTTAAGATAAAGCGCTTCCGGCTTATGTCTGTGCTGATAGCCGATGGTCAGCTTCCTGCCGGTTTCCTTTGCTGCCTGTACCATCCTTCTGGCATCCTCCGCCGTCTTCGCCATGGGCTTTTCACACATAACATGCTTTCCGGCATGCAGGGAATCGATTGAGATCGGCGCATGGGAACGGTTGGGCGTGCATATATGTACCACATCGATCTCCTTATCCTTTAGCAGCTCCTTATAATCTTCATATACCTTGGCATCCTTTGTTCCGTACTGTTCCTTCGCTTTTTCAGCCCTCTCGATTATGATATCGCAGAAAGCTACCAGTTCCACATCTCCAAGCTTGCTGAGAGAGGGCATATGCTTGCCGTTTGCAATTCCGCCGCAGCCGATGATTCCTACTTTAATCTTTTTTTCCATAATTGATAATCCCCTTTTCATATTATAATTAATTAAGACAAAACAGCAGTTTCTCACTATCTAAACATAGCACAAATCCCGTAACCGTGATACAATAGATTTATAAAAAAGTATCAATAATTTGTCATGGGAGGATTACCATGGAGCAGGGCTATTATATTGAAACTAAAGATATGAACGGTGATAAGTCGCTTCAATTCCATACACATATCCAGGAAGCCGTCGGCAGGCAGACTATGGTACAGGCACATATGCACAATTACATCGAGATCATCTATGCCTTATCGGGAAAATATCAGATTTTATTAAATAATAAGAACTACAGCTTCTGCAGAGGCGATATGGTTCTGATCAATTCCAATGAAATTCACAATATCTTCTCTCTGGATGAAGGTGTTAACCGATACATTGTTGTCAAATTTGAACCGGAGATGCTCTATACCACCGCCCAGTCCCTGTTTGAGATGAAATATGTGATGCCCTTTATCTTAAGCGATTCCACCCATCAGAAGGTATTTAAGCGGGAAGAGATTGAAAAGACAGTGATCCCCGATCTTATCCAGGGTATTAATAGGGAATATTCCGACCAGCAGTACGGTTATGAGCTGGCGGTCCGTGCCAATATTTATAATCTATTCCTTTTCATCCTTCGCAGATGGAACGAACAGAATGTTGATCTTAATATTGATGAAGAGATCAATAAGGATATGATGAAGAGAATACAGACCGTATTTGACTATATTGAGGAAAATTACCAGAACGATATTACCGCCTCCGAGATGGCTCAGCTCTGTAATCTCAGCTACAGCTATTTTTCCAGATTATTTACAAGAATTATGAAGAAGAACTTCCGCGAATACCTGAATTACGTCAGAATCATTAAATCGGAGCGGCTCTTAACCTCGTCCGATCTGAATATAACCGAGATTGCCATGCAGGTAGGTTTTTCTTCCTCAAGCTATTATATACAGCAGTTTAAGCTGAATAAGGATATCTCTCCGAAGCAATACCAGCTCCGTTTTAAGCCAAGGTGATGTATCATAACAGAATACCGTGCTGCCGGAAGGATTCTATGATACCGTCGGCTATGGCACCGGCTATGGCATCAAACTCACTGTCGAACAGCTCATCATCATGAACCGAGCTGATATATCCAACCACCAGCTGAAAGGTAGGCAGCTCTACAAATCTCAGCAGATACACATTCTCCCTGATATTGATACCGTTATTAAAAAAACCGATCCCGCTAAGATTATCAAGAACGATTAATGCCGTATTTTCTGCCAATCCGCCTTCCTGGAATACATAAGCCCTGACTCCTGATTCATTGCTTACGGTAGGATAGCCCCGGTGAATATCTACCAGCAGATCTCCGCCCAATTCATTGGCTGCCCGTGCTCTTTGAATTGGTGAGATATAATTATCGGTTGTCCTGAGATATCTGACCTCAACGCCCCTCTCGCTCAAAATCGCACCGACTGCCAGGACCAGCCTCAAATTATCGACCTTCTCAACCCGTCTGTTATATATCCCTCCGGGATCGTTCCCACCATGCCCTGCATTTAATATGACCCGTGCCATAAATCCTTATCCGCCTTATAACCATCTGATGCTATTATTATATGTATGTCAGATATGAACGTAACAGATAGGTACCGGCTATTTTGCTGCTCAGGCTATTCCTGTTATTTTCTTGATCCGTCTTTGAAAACTTCTGCCAATCCCATATCTCATATCAGACTTCTTAACGCGGAAATATGTCACATTCTGTTATATTATGTATAAAATAATATGAGAATGATTCCGACACGTGACTTACTATGGGGAATCAGGAATATCGTTCTTATAGTTTATCGGTAATGCGGAAGGATGATTTATATGAAACTGGAAAAGTATGTAGATGCCCTGCCGATCCCTCCTGTACTTCAACCGGAATCCGGAGAGGACGGCTGTACCAGATATACCGTGAAGATGAAGGAATGTACCCGGCAATTGCACCGGGACCTTCCGCCGACAGTACTATGGGGATACGAAGGGATGTATCCCGGCCCTACGATAAAAGCGATGCAGCATGAAACAGTCAAGATAAAATGGGAGAATCACCTGCCGGGCTCCAAGCATCTTCTGCCTGTGGACACCACCCTTCATGGCAGCGGTCCCGATATGCCGCAGGTAAGGACAGTGGTTCATCTGCATGGCGCCCATGTGGATTCCGAAAGCGACGGATATCCGGAAGCATGGTATACCAGGGATTACCAAATAGTCTCTCCCGGCTTTAAGAAGAAAGTATACGAATATACCAATCACCAGCGGGCTGCCATCCTATGGTACCACGATCATGCAATCGGAATAACCCGGTTGAATGTATACGCAGGACTGGCCGGCTTTTATATTATCAGCGATGGGGAGGAACAAAGCCTTAATCTTCCCTGTGACGCATATGATATTCCGCTTTTGATTCAAGACAAGACCTTAAGGGAAGACGGCAGCCTCTTCTACCCCTCGGGACCTGCGAACCCTTCTCCCGGACTGCCGGACCCCTCAATCATTCCGGGATTTTTAGGAGATACCATCCTGGTGAACGGAAAGGTCTGGCCTTATCTTGAAGTAGAACCGAGAAAATACCGGTTCCGCATGCTGAACGGATCAAATGACCGGTTCTACAGCCTTGGGCTAAAGGTCCGGGACGGGGAGACTCCTCCATGGATGCAGATCGGAACGGACGGAGGATTATTGGAAAAACCTGTGAAGCTGGACCGGTTAATTATAGCTCCTGCGGAGAGAGCAGATGTTATCATTGACTTCTCCGGCTGCAAAGACAGTGAGATCATAATCACGAATACCCAGGCACCCTTCGAGGAGGATACTACCGGACAGATAATGAAAATCAAGGTCACCCTTCCGTTAGCTGCGGAAGATACCAGTATCATACCCGAGGTCCTAAGCAGGATATATCCTCTATCACCGAGAGCAGCCCTAAAGGAGAGAAATATGTTCTACCGGGTAAGCCCGGATCAATACGGCCGGCCGCATTTTATGCTGAACGGCATGATGTGGGATGATCCTGTGACCGAGAGGCCCGTATTAAACAGTATTGAGATCTGGAATATCATTAATTCAGGTCTGGGGGTTCATCCGCTCCATATACATCTGATACAGTTTCAGATACTTGGACGCCAGCCCTTTGATCCTGAACTCTTTAACTCCACGGGAGAGCTGAAATTCACGGGCCTGCCCATCCCTCCCGATCCCAACGAATGCGGCTGGAAAGATACCGTACGGACTCTCCCCGGATATGTGACCAGAATTATCATGAGGTTCACCGGTCATCCCGGCCAATATGTATGGCATTGCCACATTCTGGAGCATGAGGATTATGATATGATGCGTCCCTTAAAGGTGGTAGACGGAATAGAGAGCATCTATGAATTTATCAGAGGAATTGGACATAATTCCAAGGTTATTAATTATATAGATCATACCCACAGTGAAGGTACCGCCGCGAATAATGCGGATCATGGCCATAACGTCACGGAGAGCCATGGTGATGCAGAACAGGATGTAATATGAGGTAATAGGAGGAATAAATAATATGTCAAAGAATAATAAAAGAATCGGGCTGGCGCTGTCCGGCGGCGGTCTGCGTGCAGCCATATTCCATCTGGGAGTACTGTCCTATCTGGCTGAGGAGGGCAGGCTCGAAGAAGTAGCTGCAATCTCTACGGTATCCGGAGCAAGTCTTGGTATGAGTCTGGTTTTCTCCGAGAATGGCTTTCGGTGGCCAACCAGTTCCGAGTTCCTTCACTGGGTGCTGCCGGCCAGCGAAGAGGCCATATTAAATCATGATATCAGTAATTTCATTCTGAAAAAGAAGACCGTGCATCCTGATGCTGATGCAGTAGTACTGCTCGCCCAGGCTTTGGAGGAGGAATGGGGCGTACACGGTAATCTGCGAGACTTATACAGTGCCCCTCGCTGGGAGATCGGCGCAACTGCCTTTGAAACCGGTGAGAACTTTCACTTCAGCCATGCCCGTATGGGAGACCGCAGGCTTGGATATGCTCTCCAGCCGGACTTTTTGATTTCACATGCTGTTGCAGCCTCCGGCGCTTATCCTGAACTGATCGGCGAATACCTCCTGGACATGAGGCCCTATCAATGGTATCAGGATCCCTCAGGTAAGAGGGAGCTTAAAAACACCCGGGAAAATGTCCATCTCTGGGATGGCGGTGTCTGTGATAATCTTGCTGCAGAGACAATGTACCGGAAAGGCAGGGGCCTTGCCAAAGATATTGATTACCTGCTTGTAAGCGATGCCTCCGCACCGAACACAGAACAGGATTGGCCCGGGGATACCATGGAGAATCTGCTGCGTATCTGGGATATCAATGCCAACGGGACGCGTTCCATGATGAAAGAAAATCTTAACAGGGAAATTATAAAAGAAGGTAACGGTACTTATGTAAGTACCGGCGCCACTGTGAAGGACATCGTCAGGGCCTGCCGTATCCCTGCCGATACCGGTAATGATCTGATCGCAGCAAGTCTGACTGATGAGGAAGCGGCCTTTGTCAGGGATTATCCGACGACGCTTAAGACTCCGAGTCATGAGGATTATAAGCTGATCTTCCGCCATGGGTATGAGATCGCAAAGGTTACCGGTCATTGCGGGAAAGACTCCTGATTGTCATGCTTTGGCAAGCGGCAGTCCGGTTATGCCGGTCCTGCCGCTTGCCGGGTTATTCTTATTCTGTTACTTAAAACTTCTTATATGCATCCTTCTTCGCACCGCATACGGGACATCTGTCAGGTGCCTCATCCAGAATGGTATGTCCGCAGACCGGACAGACATATACGTGTTTGAAATCATAATCCTTGCCAAGCTTTGCCGCCTCCTGTGCCTGGGCGAATAACTCCGCATGCAGCTTCTCCGCTTCCAAAGCATAATGGAAGGATCTCTGTGCTCCTGTCTCTTCCTGGAATTTCGCCGCATTCAGATATACCGGATACATCTGCTCTACCTCATGCAGCTCACCGTTGATTCCGCCCTGGAGATTATCCACCGTATTACCGTCGCCGAATACTGCACCTGCGGTTACCGTGGCATCGGCCAGTTCTCTGCCGATCTCCTTAAAATGGTTGTGGGCATGTACGCTTTCTGCATAGGCAATTGCCACAAAAAGCTTCCCGATATTGGGAAATCCTTCTTTCTCGGCGATCTGGGCCCATCGCAGGTATCTCATGTGTGCCATACTCTCTCCGCCATATGCGGAATGAAGAAAATCTGACGTCATAGCGTTCTTTACAGCCATAATTTACCTCCTGTATTTGTGAAATTGCAGATTTTTCATCTGATTGTTTATTATTTTACCATAAAGCCGGATTTGTAACAAGGAGTTATGGGAATTAATAGCAATTATAAACCGGCAAGGACCCGCCATATATGACGGGTCCTGTCAGTTATTTTTCGTTATTACGGGATGCTTGCGGTAATCGAGGCAAACGGGATGCCCTGGTATTTTCCCGTAAGGACGTATGCGCCGGGCTCTGTTAATGCTTCCTGCAGTATCAGATGGTAGCTGGTGAAAGGCGGTATTCCATTGTAGGTTTCATAATACCGAAAAATATCCCCCATATAATCGAAAGAAACCTCTTTCCCATTACGGGTCAATACACAATCCGTAAGATCGGACGGATAGAAGGTATTCTGTAATCCGTCAAATGCAAAAGACAATTCCGTCAAACGTATATACTCCCCATTTTCATCAATGCTCCCTAATACGGCAGCGTACAGCAGATCCTCCCCGTCGGCGGCTTCCGCGGTGACGGCAGCTTCCAGTGCCTTATTTGTAACTTCAAAAGAAACACCTTTATATCTGCCTGTCAAACCATAGATGCCCGGTTCGGTTATGACACGGTCGAAAGCAAAATAAAAGTCCGTGATATTTTCATATTGCCAGCTAAAGTTCTGCTTTTTCCCGGTATAGGACAAAGCATTATCCACAGCTGCCCCGTCCCTTGTCAATACCACCTCCGTCAGATCCTCCGGATTAATCGTATCTACATTGCCATGCAGGCGCACAATGAGATTAGGGATCGAGGTTTTCACATTATTATCCCTCACTTCATCAAGCATGGCAAAATAGAAGTCCCCGTCAGGAGCAGCCTGCTTAGCATAGGTATAGCCTGTTACCGGTATTATTACAGGCGTTATTAAGGCTGCGGTTTTATCTGTTTCTTCTATTTCTTCTGTCTCTTCATTATTGAGATCAATCACAGTGCTTTGCGTGGCAAAGGCCACCCCTTGGTATTTGCCTGAAAAAATATATATGCCGGGCTCCGCAAAACTCTTAGAGAATAACAGTCTGTAACTGGTCTCCGTACCGCTGCCGTCATCTGAAACTATATGGTCCCGCGCGGCATTGCCGAAAAAGGAATATGGAATAACCTTATTATCGCGTATTAATTTGCAGTCGGTCAGATCTGACAGCCGGAAGGTGTTCTGCCGGCCGCTGAACCGGAACCGGACTATAATAACCTCATCCTTTCCTTTTCCATAATCATTTATTTCCCAGGATACATCCAGCAGATCCTTGGATTTTGCCTCCTCCTTCGTAACATAAGACTCGACAATCCGATAGTACGCCGTAAACGGAACACCTTTATATTTCCCGGTCAGTCCATATATTCCGGGCTCAGTATTCTCATTCTCAAATTCAAAATAAAAATCCGTTACGCCCTCATACCACCATCGTTCTCTGTTAATCTCCCCTTTATAGACCAGCCTGTTATCAACTGCAATATTATCCCTGGTCAATACAACGTCTGTCAGATCATTCGGGTCAATGAAGGCCGCCGTTCCCTTAAGGGTGATAATCAGACTGGGCAGAGAGGTAATAAAATCATCATTACCCTTTGCTTCAAACCACGCCTCGTAAAACTCGCCTTCTGCCAGAACAGAAGCAGAGAATATAATTCTACTGTCCACTCCTCCCAAAATCAGGTCATTGTCCTGGCGGACCAAACCTTCTATTGATTTTCTCAGTATACCATCTATTGATTTTTCCGGTAAATTAGAGTCATGCACCGCATCGTATTCTACATCTGCGGGCTCCGGGGTAATGATATACGGCTCTTCACCGGCCGTTTCTCCATCGTAAGGCTCTTCCCTTGAATCTGTTCCGGTCTGCGTGGAGGCTCCCCTCAGGCCGCCCGAGGTCTCCTTATTATTTAATAATTCCATTCGTATTCCAATAACAGCGATTAACAGTATGATCAGGAATGCAAAGGACGGAAAAGCCTGCCGGAGGATACGTCTCCTGTTGTTTGAAACATCCTTTGTGACGGTATACATATTATTCCTGCCGGCATCATAATTCACATCATGCGCCGGTTTCTGAGTTCTCCTGCTATGATATGCCAGCTTCTTCAGGATCTTCTCGTCCATGGCTTTATCCGTATCTATTCTTGACATCAGTTCCCGGTATCGATCAATCTTCATGTGCACCCTCCAATTCTATTTTTAATAATTCCCTTCCCCGCTTTAACCTCATCTTGACAGCAGAAATACTTAGCTTCAGCAGTCCGGCAATTTCTGATATACGGTACCCCTCCATATAGTGGAGATGAATTACAATCCTATATTTGGAAGGCAATGCGAATATTTCCATCAGCTCTTCCTTCTCCTGGGGCAGGACAGCATAATTCTCCAATTCATCCATAGATCTTCTGTTACGGTTCCAAAAGCTGCGCAGATGACTTTTACACAGATTAATCGTCACACGGATCAGCCATCTCTTCTCATCCTCTTCACCGGGAAATTCCGGTGCGGAATAGCACAACTTGATAAAAGCCTCCTGCAATACATCCTCACAGTCGTGTCTGTTATGTAAATATGAGAATGCAATGCGGTATAACATCGTTTTGTACCGGCCATACCGTTCCTGAATCGATTCTTCCGAACCCCACAGCCAGGTATACTGAAATATATCCATCATTAACTCCCTCCCCTGATATAACGCTTCATTCCGGACAAAAGTCACATGATCAGTAAGTATTTTTGTCTATAATTATTGAATTTTCCCGATATAATAATATCTAAATATTACCATAAGCAAAAAAGGAAACCAATAAAAAAATACTGGTTTCCAAATAAGTGATATACTCTCACCACTCATAGAAGCGGGAGACTTTCTGCTGTAATATGTTAATCTATACCTTTGAGCTTCCACCAATACATTTCCTGCAGATATATAAGCTTATATTAATAAGTTCAAAACCGGGCGCTGTTAATACAATAATGACGCCGGTGAAAAAGGCTGCGCCTTCGCCGACAGTGCATAGACCGGGGCCTTCCCCTCAATTAACCGCTTTCAGCAAAGGATTGAATTAAAACTTGGTCAGGACAAACCACTTCTTTTTTTTAAAGATATCCTATTCTCGGATATAAACAGACCGGCTAATGTAAGAAATGTTCCGAAGGCCGCCATTCCGGTTATTCTCTCTTTAAGCACCAGGGCAGAGGTGACCACGGTTATCACCGGAACCATATAAATATATACGCTGGTTTTTACCGCACCAAGAATCTTAAGTCCCCAGTTCCAGGATACAAAGCAAAGTGCGGATGCTCCCAGTCCCAGGAATATAAAATTAAACAGATTGACCGGATGTACCAGCCTGCCGGGCTCAGGATCAAAGCCAAAGTATAACAGGGCAGGTATCATGAATACGATTCCATAACAGAATATTCTTCGTGTCGTCTGGATGGTATGGTAGTGAAATTCACTGATTTTCTTAGTTATGACGGAATATGCGGCCCATACGGCGGCAGCCAGAACAGCCAGTATATCTCCCGCCGGATTCAGATGAAGTTCTTCCTTGCCGCTGAAGCTCATAAGGAATATTCCGATTAACGCAACGATAAAGCCGATAAAGAATTGCAGCTTTAGCTTTTCACTTTTAAGGAACAGATGTGCCAATAACGCAGTAAAGCATGGGGATACGGAGACGATCACACCTACATTGGAGGCAAGGGTATGGGTCAGGGCGATATTCTCCATCAGAAAATAAAGAGTCACACCGCAGAGGCCTGCACCGGCAAAGTATAATTCCTGCTTCCTGTCCCTGATCTTTAACCGGTGAGGATACATCAGCGTCAGCAGTACCAAGCCTGAGATGAATCTTATAAATAATATTTCGATGGGCGTAAAGTCCTTCAAAAGTATTTTGGTCGAGATGAAGGTAGTCCCCCATATAAATACCGTAACGATAGCAAGTAAATGCCCGGTAAGTTCTTTTTTTCTGTCCATACGTTCCCTTTCTATGTATCGGCTGAAGCATCACAATAAGTCATTGACTAGATATTACCATAATTGAAACAGGAAAGCCAAGGCAAATTTATATTTTACAGCCCGGGATATACGAAGCAAATATAAATAAAAGGCTCCGGGACCACTTTAAATCGAATCCCCGGAGCCTGTCATTGCCTGAGCTCATTTTCCTTTCCCATCACTTCAAGACTAAGCTTCGTCCGGTTCTTAACATTCAGCTTATCCATAACAACAGACAAAACATTACGCACCGTTCCTTCGCTGAGAAAAAGCTGCCCGGCAATTTCCCGATTGGTTAATCCCTGTGCCGCAAGCTCCAGTACATCCTTCTCACGGGGCGTCAGCTGCTCCAGAGAGGCGGTCCGCGGCGATGTAAGCGTTTTCAGCACTTCAGTGTCCATCACCGCCGTTCCCTGAGCCAGAATGCGCAGCTTCGCTGCAATATCGGTTATCCGGTCCGTTTTGAGCAGATATCCTTCCGCTCCGGCTTTTAATGCCATCTCAATGTTAGGCTTGTCCTGAAAGGTAGTCAGCATCACAATCCGGATATGCGGGAAACGCTTTTTGAACAGCCGGGCCGCCTGGATACCGTCCATCTCCGGCATCCGGATATCCATCAGAACAAGCTCCGGGGGATTATTCTCACATATTTCCACCGCCTGTCTGCCGTTACAGGCAGTACCCATTACCTGCATATCGGGTTCCTTTGCCAGTATGAGCTTAAGGCTTTTACAGACCAGCGGATCGTCGTCCACAATGAGGATCTTCACATTGATACTCCTTTCTGGCTGATGGGAAGTACGCATACCAGCCGGAAACAATCGGATAAATCGGAGGAAATATTTCCTCCCACAGCCTTTGCCCTCTGCTGCAGATTGCGAAGCCCTGTTCCCGGGTAACAGCCGTCTTTTTTTACCCCGTCATTCTCTATGCACAACCGGATAATATGCGGCGTGATGTCCAAGGTCGCCATTACTTTTTTTGCATCCGCATGGCGCAGGATATTGGTAAGCGCTTCCTTCAGGCAGGTTTCCAGAATCGCCCACAGATACACCGAAACCCCGGAGGGATCTCCGTATACGGTAAACTCTACGGGGCAGTGCGTAAATTTCCCGCAGATTCTGCGCAGGGCCGCCACCCCTGTATCCGTATGGGGTGTGAGATTGTACACCGTTTCGCGGATCTTGCCGATCCCTGTTTCCAAACGTCCTACCGCTTCGCAGAACAGTTCCTCCGCTTCGGCGGTATCAGTCTTAAATAACGCCTGTGCCGTCTGCAATGACATATATGCCGCTACGATCTCATGTCCCGCATTATCGTGAATCTCGCGGGCAATACGGCTGCGCTCGGATAACTCAGCCATTCGTGCGACCTGTTCATTAGCAGACAGCAGCTCAAGATTCAATCTCTCGGTCTCATGATACCGGCTGCGCTCCTCATCCATGCGCCTGAGGGCAGCTTCCTGCTGTCTGCGCCAGCCCCACAGGGCGATTCCGGTAAAGGTGCTCTGTGCCAGAACCAGGCATAAAATCACCTCGGGCTTATAAAGCATAACATTAAGCATAGCGGGGAGCGCTAACAAAGGACATCCCAGATATACCGCTTCAAATACGCTGAGCGCAAGGGCATAACGGCTGTTTTCCCACAGGAAGGAGACGCCGAGGATGGTAAGCTGGTCGATGATGAGGGTCCCCTTCAGCCTTGGAAACCTCCAACGCAGCAGCATCAGCATCGACAGCGCCAGAAGCAGGAACAGCCCTTCCATACCGCTGTTCTCTCCGACCCACAGAATATACAGCAGGAGCATTCCCACCGCACGATAGATAATAGCGGTATTCTCGTGCAGCGACGTGCTTTTACGGATAAAAATCCCCCCTTTATAACGGATTATTCCAGCCTGCGTTTGCTTCCATATAAAAGGAACACGGCTGAAAACAGCAGCAGGATCAGAATAGACCTCCAATAATCCCCGCCCGGACCCCGACCCTGTACGGACAGCAGAGAGCTGGTAAGCCAATAGGTCGGAAACAGCATTCCGATCCTCCGTAAAATATCCGGCAGCATGGAAATAGGAATAAAGATTCCTCCCAGCAGCATCATGAACGACACAACGATACTGAAAACAGCGTCCGACATTATCTTGCTGCGAAACAGGGCATTCCAGGCCAGTGAAAATGCTATTGCGGCAACAGCAAAAACAGCATAGCACAGCATAAGCCGGGCAGCCAGGCCAATTCCCCAGCCGTACAAAGCAGATCCGACGGCTGTCAGTACAACAGTCTGCACTCCGATCATCAGCCAGAAGGCAAGGAGGTTATGGAAGAGGTATTGGAAGGTGGTCACCGGAGCTGCGAAGATACGCACTACCGTTCCTGTCACGCGGTCAGTCATAAGGAACCGGACCATTGAAAACGATACGTACATAATGACCACCCCGTAAAACATAAATCCCATCCCGTCTTCCGATGTCCATAGAGGACGGATAAAAATCATTGCCGGCGGTGCCAGGCACAATACCGCAAATGAGAATTTTTTACGCATGCTGCGGATGAACGCAAACCGGAAAAACGTCACATCAGTTTCCTCCTTCCCAATACTATCACTATTATAGCCAGAATTACAGTAAATCCTGCAAGCATCCCAAGACAGATCCACATATCCATTAACGATGTACCGAGAAAACCGGATTCCCGGATCACGGTCTGGGCAAGAGAAAACGGCGTGCCGTATTGCTTCATAAAACGGAAAAGGGCATTGTCCGGCAGAGGGAACATGAGGCCTCCCAGGACTGCCATAGCCCAGGAGAGGAACCACGAAATATATTCCGCCGTGCTGATATTACGGATATAAAGGAGCAGGATCATATTTAACAGCTGTGAAATGACCGAAACCAAGCCGATAACCAATAGGACAATCCATAGGTTTCCCCAATAGGCGTCCAAAAACAAAGAGGTCGATGCAACGATTATAATTCCCTGCAGAATGGTAAAAACCAGACAGGCTGCCGCCCCTGCGAAGATCAGGGTATATGTGTGGCAGGGAGAAGCTTTTAGCCGCCACTTCATAGGCTTTATCAGATCATGATTGAAGCAGTTGAGCAGATAGATTCCTCCGTTAAGCTGGAACATCAGCATCATACCGTAAGCAATATGAGTTGAAACCATGTTGTACCCGGACACATAAATCTGTTCTGTGGTATTTTGAGTATAAACAAAACTGAGAATATACACAAGAACCACCGGCAGAACCACGAAAACCAGAATACCGATAGGATCTCTGGACAGACGGCGCAGATAATGGCTAAAACCCGTCTTAAACAAGCTCCATGTCATATGCCCGCCTCCTCATCCCGCAGCTTCTTTCCCGTAAGCGTGAGAAATACGTCCTCCAGCGTAGGTTTATCGGCTGAAACATTGGAAACACCTCCGCTTTGCTGCGCTATTGCCAACACCCGGTTCAGATTGCCGGAACCCGCGCCGGACAAGATCATATAGTCCGAACCGTTTTGTACCACTGACTTGACCCCCTGAACCGCACGGAAACTATCCGCAAGTCCCGGGGAGGGATTAGCCACCGATATGCGGATGGTTTCCTCATGCTGGATGCGGCCGATCAGCTCCTCCAGCGTTCCGTCAGCGATCACACGTCCCTGATCCATGATCACGATGTGATCGGCGATGGCCTGCACCTCTTCCATGTAATGAGAGGTGTACAGGACAGTCGTTCCTCTTTGTACCAGGTGCTTGACAGATTCGAGGATATAATTGCGCGACTGCGGATCAATGCCTACGGTGGGTTCATCCATAATCAGAAATTCGGGGGAATGGACCAATGCGCAGGCGATGTTGAGCCTGCGCTGCATACCGCCTGAGAATTTGCCCGGTGCTTTTTTAGCATACTCGGATAATCCGACGAATTCCAGCGTCTCCTTTACCCTCCGGCGCAGCATATCTCCCTTAACGCCATATAACCCGCCGAAAAAACGCAGGTTCTCTTCCGCCGTCAGCTCCTCAAATACCGTCACCTCCTGGGTGACCAGACCCATATGCTTCTTGAGCCGTATGTTATTGACGTGCTGTTTTTCCTCCAATAGTGTGATTTCACCGGAATCCGCACTGATCAGCCCTGCCAGCACACGGATTGCCGTGGTTTTCCCTGCTCCGTTGGGACCGAGCAATCCGATAATCTCCCCTTTTTGAATATCAAAGCTTACATGATCAAGCGCTTGTACATTACCGTAACGTTTGACCGCATTCTTCATACTTGCCACTGTCATTAAGACACCTCCATCAATGAAATGCATGTTTACTCAAGGTTTACTTATATTGTACCCAGAGTTTTGCCGTAACACCAGTGACGAATGTAATGGGTCATCGATATACAAATAAACTAAAGAATGGGCTGCCTCAAAGATAGCCTTACTGTAAAATAGTGTACAAAAATGAGCTTTGACCGGCATTAAAAATCCTTTTCAAGGCTCATTTTTATGATAACTATTATTTTTTTGTGCAAATTATAATCAGATAATTATACGCGGGGGCTCCTTCATATAATTTATATTATGTTTCATCTATCTATTCCCCCGCTGCTGCTTTGGATATCAAATCATTCATCTGCTTCTGGGCAAGCTCCATGCGGATATGCAGATCCTTCTGCGGATCTATCTCGGCCGGAAAGATCGGTTCGCCGATATTGACCGTCATAACCGGTTTATGCCGGTATAATTTGTGGATCCCTCTGGGAGGCTGAAATGAGATCGATATGGGAAGCACCGGAACCCGCGCATGGGCGGCAAGATGGAACGCACCCTTTTTAAAGTGACGAAGGCCGGTATCATAGGGCTTTAACTCACCCTCGGGAAAAATATGTACGATCCGCCGTTTCATCAGAAGAAACTCCATCTCATCAAAAAACTGCGTCAGCTCCGACATGCTGCCCGGTATGGCAACTCCTCCGAGCAGTCTCACGATCTTCCCCGGCCAGATGGAATATACATTCTCCGGAAGCGTAGGAAATATGACCTTCCTCGGGAACAGAGCCAGAGCTACCAATGCACTGTCAAGAGTATGTACATGGTTGCATACGGTCATGGCGCCTTTAATACCCCGCAGACGTCTTTCACCGATCACTCTGACTCCCAGAATAAGCCGGGTCCAGAGATAGAGAATCGGAATAGCGATGAGGTAGTAAAACAAATTGGATAATATCCGGTATAAATGTCCTAAGACATATCTGTTCCTTCCGTATGCCACTCCGGCGGACCGGTAAACCTTTTCGATCTTAAGTATGCTCTGCTCCAGTGCATATGCCCTGGCATACTGCGAATATACCTTACCTGCTTCCGTTCTCCTGTTCGAATCACCGATCCATGCATCAATCTTCTCTGCCAGGGAGGCAGGGCTTCCCGCACGGAACAAGTGCTCGGGTCCCAGAGCAAACTGTGCGGCCGCACTTCTCTTACTGTCCGAGATAACCGGTGTCAGGCCGCAGGAAAAGGCCTCAATGCAGGAGATGCCTTCAATCTCTATATCGGAAGCGTGCACATATAGATCACAGCTTCGAATCAGCCGGATCAACTCCTCCTGGCCGTAGTATCCGAATACGGGAGGATGCGGAAGCCTTTTCCCCATTTTTCTAAACTGCTTCTCTTTCGGACCGCAGCCGGCGAAATAAAGCTGTATATTCTGTGCGTTACGTGATTTTTGAACCGCACGGATCAGGACATCCTGGCGCTTTTCCGCAGAAAGCCTACCCACCATAAGTATCTTATACAATTCCCCCTCATGCCTTTCCCTGGGAGATCCGGGACAGAACTCGGGGATCACTCCGTTGGATATTACATGGAGCCTTGCCCGGTAACCGTGGCTGCGCAGCTGGGCCGCAATAAACTTTGACGGACAATGGATATGCTTGAACCTGCGGTAGAATACAAGATACAGCAGGAAATACACCAGATGTGCGGCAGGCGGGAACCATCCCAGTCCGATGTTGTAGGTAATATTCTCAGGCTGTATGTGAAAGGCCGCTATGGCGGGAACTTTTAACTTCCCGGCGATCCGCTGTGCGGCGCTGCCAAGAGGCCAGGGCTGATAGATATGTACTACCTCCGCGCCTGTGATGGCCTTCTCAAGCACAGCCCTCACGGGCTTTGCAAATAAGGTATGCTGCCGGTGCGCCAGACGGCTGGCAACCGGCAGCATGAGCTCGGGCACATAATACATCTCTAAGCCGCTGTCCGGTTCAAGCCCGCTTTTCTCCGGATCTCCGCAGGTGACCACCCGGACGGTATGTCCTCTCTTTATTAAGGCTTTGGCAAAACGCATGGCAGAGATGGTGGTTCCATTGTTATTCATATTGAAGGTATCATTAACCAGGGTAATAACCATATACGAACTCCTTCCCTCGGATATTATAAACCGGTATAACCCACGCCGTTTCCTGCGGGCTAAAAAAGCGGAGAACCTCCCGGAGGCACTCCACTCATAGTTTAAAATCCTGATGCAGTTACCTGCCCATCCGATTTAAATTTATTATATATGCTTTGAATATAACACTGTGTAATTATTAAATCAATATAAAATTTATTAAATAACCATAATATCGGTCCATTCCGCACCCTTCATCCAAGTGCTTACTTAAAATCCTTTGATATAAGGCAAAGCAGCTTCCTCTGTTCTGTCTTTAAACTGCAGATCGTATAAACTGGGCAGCCGGCATAAGAAACGGATAAATTCCATCCATTACGCCGGCTGCAGACAGTGCGGCCGTATGAAAGCAGTGCTGCCGGGAACAGGTTGTGAAAAAGCTCTGCCTTTATTTTATAAAAACCTTATTTTCAGGCGCTTTTAAAAAGAAAAACAGTCTGAATTCCAAGTTTTTCACAGCCTGGGGAGGTTCATCCCTTACAGATTTCTGATACTTTTGATGCTGTTATTTTACTATGACCTTAACCGATTTGGTAAGTTTACCGATTGTCACAGTTACATAGTCGGTCCCTTTTGATTTGGCAATGGCTTTTCCTGTTTTCTTATCAATAACCACAATAGATCTCTTCGTTGTTGTCCAAACAGGCTTTGCTTCTTCCCCGGTCCCATATGCAGCCGCTGTAAATGTAAAGCTGTCTCCCACCTTCATAGAAGCCGTGCTCTTATTAAATTGAATATACGGTTCCTTTACCGTAATAACCGTATAAAAGACTTCTGCTTTCTTACTGTATAAGGTTACTGTCGTTGATATAATTACCATTCCCGCACCCTTTGCCGTTATCCTTCCTTTGCTGTCCACCTCTGCGATCTTTGTATTTGAGGACTTGTAGGATACGGTTACGGCACCTACGGCGCTGCCCGAGGTCTTATCACCGAATGCTTCCACCAGCTCAAGAGTACTTGGCAGTAAAATCCGGATGCTCATTACATCACCCGTATAGAGGGTCTTATTGGCAGGCGCAGCGGATATCTGCTCTATAAGTGAGGTAATCAGACTGCGATCCGCCTCTTCTGGCAGAACAACATAGTCGGAACAATGTACTATGGTGATCGTGATAAATCCGTCGGCATCTACCTTATAAGCAGAGCTGAAGGGCAGGGTTTCCAGCTTCTTCGAAGCAGGATCGTAATGATATACATAGACCTTTTTATCTGCCATGCTGCTGCCAATCAAATCACCGACATAGATTTTAACGACCGCCTGTGCAGGCAATTCCCCTTCGTGGCTAAAGCTTATTACGAATGCATTCCCAAGCTCTTCCTGATTGCCGCCTTCTGCCAGGAGCTTACTAAGGTCTTCGTCTTCCTCCGCCTTCCTTACCCGCAGCTTCAGGTCCACATCCCTCATATCCCTGGGGGAATTAGCAAGCGCTTCTCCGTCAAAGCTCCAGGAATAAAGCTCCCTGCCGTCCTTATCCTTAACCACTATATTAATATCCTCTTTTGCAGCCGCCGCTTCCATGAATTTATCTTTATCCAATCGCACCTCATTATCTTCTTCAAATACGATGGGAGGGACTGCAGGGGTCGGATCCGGATCCGGTACAGGGGTCGGTATGGGTGTGGGATCCGGCGGGGACACAGGCATGGGCAGGAAAGTAATCGTTATCCCCGCTACCCGGGATGAAATACCGTTCAGAACAGCGATTGCCTTCACAGTAATATTTTCCCCCCGGGCGGATAATGTTCTGATTTCGAAAGGACCGCTGTATACCGTTGAATCTGCAGTGGGAGCTGTATTATCCCTCGTATAGTAGATCGCCGCACCGGAGACTGCTGCGGCTATCGTTACCGTAACAGCCTGATTATAGGGGACTGCGGTATTCACAGGGCTTGTTGCGATTACCGGAGCATCTACTGCTATAGGCCCGCCGGCCTCCGGCAGGAAGGTAATTATTTTCACTGCTGCCGGTGAAGCTGCGCCATCCAGGACAGCAATGGCTTTCACGGTCACCGTTTCCCCCGCTGCCGATGCCGCACTGATATCAAAGGGACCGGTATATACATCAGATTGCGTATCCGGTTCCGAATTATCCGTTGTAACATAGATTGCGGCTCCTGAGACTGCCGTGGTGATTGTTACCGTGACTATTCCGTCATTTGCTACGGAGCCGGTATCCCCAGGGTCCGTTATGATGACCGGAGCTGCGATTACTGCTTCATCAGGCATTTCAAGTACAGTTACGGTAAATATTCTCTGAACTGAGCTTGTACCGACTGTAACCGTCGCCGTCAGGGTAACCGTTGCATTCCCTTCCCCCTGTGCGGGACGGTATACCGTACCGTCCGGTGCTATGATATCCGTATTGCCGGAAGCCCAGATGATGGCTGCATTATGCAGTCCGGTTGCCGGCAGAGATATATTATTATCTACCGCCGACAAATCTCCCAGGTCAATGGCTGCCGCCGCCTCCTGGGCATAGGCTTCCGTTCCCAGGATATCCTCCAGCTCATGAGCTGCCAGAGCAATATCATAGATTTCGATATTATCATAAAAGCCGTTGAAATAAGAATCCGCACTATAGAAGGATCTTCCCATATAGGATAAAACATCCGTACCGAAGTCTGAAATCCTGGTGGTCAGACCGGTCCGCTCCTGCACTTTTGATCCATTGACATACAAGGTCATGACATCCTCTGAAAGTACGATGACCACCTTATTCCAGGCTCCTGCAGTGACGGCGCCGTTCACGCCCTGCTCACCGCTCCAGGTATTTTTGGTGATGGCACCGTATGCTCCGGTTCCTCTCACACGCAGGAACATATATTGGGCAGAGCTCTTACCGATACAGAAGGTAAAGAAATTCCCCGAGGAAGCATCCGTCTTCACATCCATAACAATAGTAAGTTCATTTTTATTATCGAATAAGCCTACCGGCAGCTCTGCATAGGTTCCGGCCATACCATCCAAGGAAAGCACCTGTCCTTTTTCCGTGTCTGCCACATAAGCCGCACTGCCGTATAAAGCACCTGTATTTCCGTTTCCGCTTGCATCCGCAATGGAGGCATCTGTCAGGGTTTCATCAAACGTATATTTTACAATCGGTCGGGCATCCAGAACACCGCAATTCATATATACCCCATAGAAATTATCCTTGGCGGTCTGCAATGCGATATTCACCGACATAACTGTCTCTGACGCATAAATCAGTGCTGTGCCTTCTGTGATTTTCGCATCCAGTGCTTCTGTTTCTTCTGCGGTGTAACC
>JAFADH010000087.1 GCA_023424995.1 Bacillota bacterium
GGATCCATGTACTGCCGTCTACGGCACTGATTTCGATCTTGGGGTTTTCATTAAGCTGCTTCGATACGTTCTTGACCTTACCGGTCTGGAAATACAGCTTGCCTTCAAAGATATCAACCGTACCAAAGGGACGTACTCTCGGCTGATCTCCTTCCACCGTTGCGATATAATAAGTACCGCATTTCTTTAGATAATCATACACTTCCTGCATTATATATCCTCCGTTTCCAAATTAAATGTAATCCCGTACTTTTCTATTTAACTTATGGAATAAAATAACACATATCAAACTTATATGCAATATATTATTTAAAAATAATTGTATAAATTTGCAGACTATTTATTTAGTCCAAATATAAATCGAAGTATTCTGATTCTCTTACATAATTCATAGGTAAAAAACGTTAACGGAATACTTCCCAGCATAATCAATAAGATCTGTACTCCGGTGTTCTGTGATATATTAAATGTGTAATACGCGACACAAACAATCCATGACTGATGAAACAGATAGATGCCAAAGGAGGATTTGGACAGGTAGCGGGTAATATTATTTTGAAAATCAAGATAATGTCTTGACATGCCAATAAGTGCAAGCACAGCAACCCATGCATAGAATTCAACCGTTACTTCATATAAATATTGGTTTATCCCATATAAAGCTTCTCCATATAAAAACATAAATAAAAAGCCCAATAAAAAAGTGCCGAAGAGAAATAATCGGTAACGATCCAATTTTGCAAGAATACCCTCTTGTGATAATATGTAATATCCCAACATAAAAAATGCAAAATATTCACCGACGCTTTTCCCTTTGATATCCAATACCACCTGCATAAATAGCGGTATTAGAAATAACAGCAGCAGATATGGCACAGATAGTCCTTGTACCCTCAACTTTTTGATATTTATTTTATTATTAAGCATAATGGGTAATGCTAATAATGATACTGCAAAAAGATATAAGATAAACCATAGGTGTCCCGGAGTAAATCCGCCGGCATATCCCGTTAGATCCGATATCTGCGTAAAGTAATTCCAATAGTTGCCTTTACCATTATGAAAGAGCTCCGCCATATATGATTGTATTGGAACCAGTAATAATATTCCAAAGATCAAAGGAACCAAAAGTTTCAGAATTCGTTCCTTTAAATATTCACTGCCCGACCGTTTTTGAAGTGCATAGGCAGAGCTAATACCTGCAATAACAAACAGGACCGGCATAAACCAAGGCCAGACTGCACCAAGTATCCTGCTTAGACCATCGTTTTCAATGCCATGGATATAAAAGCTTTCAAAATTGTTATATATCATAAAGATGTGATAAGGAAAAAGTAACAATACGATACTCCAACGCAGATTGTCGATATATAGTTTTCTCATGTTATAACCAGCCCATCCTGTAAATTATTCTATAAGTTGTCTTTATATCCGGGTACCACGGAAATCACTCACCACTTCTCATAATGGATCCTGTCCTCTTTATACTGGCTCTCCGCCTTTCTTACTTCCGCCGGATAACCGATGGATATGACATTAAGAGGTGTCACTTTCTCCGGTATGGCAAGAATCCCCCTTATATCCCCTATCCGGTCAGGTCTGGGATATACTCCGAGCCATACTGCACCAAGTCCCAGAGACTGAGCCATCAGAAGAATATTCTCTGTAGCTGCGGAGCAATCCAGTACACCGTATCCTTCCGCCAGTTCTTTCCCTGAGTCGCTGCATACCACGATAGCAACGGAGGCTTCCGACAGCATCTTGGAATAGGGATGAATCTCCATAATCTTCTCAAAGGTAGCCTTCTCCCGTACTACAATGAATTCCCAGGGCTGTTTATTCGCCGCAGAGGGAGCCGCCATGGCCGCCTTCAAAAGTTCTTTTACCTGCTCGTCCGTTACCTGTTCCTTCGTATACCTGCGGATGCTTTTTCGCTCAAATATCTCTTTCATTATATTTCCCCTTTCTCCAGACAAATGATAATATAAGAATGCTTCATTCCGAATAATTATGATTATAGCAGATAATGTTAATCGGAACAATATTGCATAAAGATATAATAATCTAAATGTAAATTAATGGTTGAAATATATATAGCTTTATGTTATCATTACTACATTAGTTAAGTAATGTAGTACTTTTAGAGGTGATGCGGTTTGAAGATAAATGAGAATAGTATGACTCCATTATACGTACAGATTGCAGATGCAATCGAGGAGGATATCCTGAATGATAAGTTGATAGAGGGCAGCACCTGCTATTCCCAGCTTGTCATTGCAAAGGAACTGAATGTTAATCCGGCGACCGCAGCCAAGGGAATTAATCTACTGGTCCAAAGAGGAATATTGGATAAGCAGCGGGGGTTGGCCATGAGTGTTAAGACCGGAGCCAGGGAAATCATACGAAAGAGGAAGACACAAACTGATTTTGAAGAGAAAATACAGGAGCTTGCACAGATAGCCAAGAGGCTGCAGCTATCGGACATATATGTGCTGGAAAAATTATCCCAATATCTAAAGGAGGAACAGTAGATGGATCATGTAATTGCAACAAAACAGCTGCATTTTAAATACGGATCTGATTATGTAATTCAAAACCTTGACATAAACCTTCATGAGAATCAGCTGATCGGCCTGATTGGTCGAAACGGTTCCGGCAAGACCACCTTCATGAAGCTATGTGCCGGATTACTGCAGCCGTCTCATGGTGAGCTTCAGGTATTTGGGCAGGCGCCGGAAAATCATCTTGAGATACTTCAGAATATTACATATTGCTCCCCCGGTATTGTACACCGGGAATCCAATACATTAGAACGGATCATCGATAATTTCGCCCTGTTCTATCCCGCCTTGGACCGGAGGTTTGCAGATAAGCTCATGCAATGCTTCTCACTAAGTCCCGGCTTAAAATACAAAAGCTTATCACAGGGTATGGCCAGTTTATTTCATCTTATCTGTGCGCTGTCAACAAGAGCGAAGCTAACTATGCTGGATGAACCTGTAACAGGAATGGATATCAGTGTCCGCAAAACCATATATGAAATCATTCTCAGGGATTATATGGAGCACCCAAGAACTATGATTATCTCCAGTCACATACTGTCGGAGCTTGAAGAACTCCTGGGTGAGATTTTGATCATTGCTTCAGGCAGGGTTGTTCTGTATGGAAGTACCGACGAAATTAAAGCTATGGCATACCGGATCGACGGTTCAAGGGAAGCGGTATCTGCATATATCAAAGGCCGTTCCGTACTACATGAGATACACAGTATCACCGGCTCCTATGCGATTATTCATCAGCCTTATGATGAAAAAGCCGGGAATGATGCTGCTGCTATGAATGTGACAGTCTCCAGGGTAAGACCGGAGGAATTATATGTATATCTTACAGCGGACGGAAAGGAGAGGGATCTGGAATGCTTGTGGGAAAACTAGAAAGGGATAATATAAAAAACCTATTCATTATAAGGATGAGGGAATGTAAAACGGTCTACCGGATGCTAATGGTAATGGTTATATTATTCTTAGTGAATATACTAAACCTGTTCCAAAGATTAAACATCTACCATATCCAGACAGAACAGATCGAGCTGACTGTGTTTTCAACTTACTCCATGTTCTTTTCACTTATTGCCTGCGCCTATTATACTTATCAATACAGGGAGTACAATGAAAATCATCAGATATACCCACAGAGTCGTATGGGACAATTTATCTCCTATGAATTATATTGCTATTTCACCTTATTTATAATGCAGGCAGCCGCATTGATACTATATTTTCTTCAATATCTCCTGTGCCTTGGCCTTAATTACCGGTACGGTAATATTGCTTTTGCTTTTGAATTCAGCCCGGTATTTATATTATCCGGCTTCCTTGTATATACGCTTTATGGAATCCTTATAATATCAATTATCATTTTATCAGGCGCCTTAAGCCGGAGATACGGATGGCGGTTTATTCTCCTTGCCTGGGTCGCATGTATATTGACCGCCTTAAGCATCCGGTATGGATTATATATTAAAGTAACCCGGATTTTTACTGAGGAAGCCTCCCTCATAAGGTATTATGGGAAAATGACGGCGATTTGTCTTATATTTATAGTTTTGAGCCACCTTGTAAGCAAGAGGACGATGCCGGTATGGGCTCCAAAGAGATATGCCTCCTTCAGTATGTTCTCTATATTGGTTATATTGATTTATGGTATATCCATGCTTTCATTTACCACCCAATCGGATGTGTCTACTCAAAGTATGCCGCAGTCCTCTGATTATAATAATCCATTCAGCGAAAAGAATCTGGCATATACCTTTGATACGGAGATCTTAACGCAAGGAACTGATATACAGCTTGATTATCGTCACGATATCGTTAATAGCTATACCGTCCGGCATGATACCGGTGATACGGAAGGCAGACTGCTCATATACTTTATACCTGAGCAGAATATAAATGACTGGGTTGATCTTACGGTATTCAGCAATCCCAGATTGGAAGCCATAATAAAGGAGGATACAATATATCTCGATGTATTATATGATGAGAATATCAATGTCATCTTCCTGTCTCCTTATTCCTCCCTGCAGCAGTTCAAGTACCTGAAGGATGGTAATTATGCGAAGCCGGTGGGCAGTTCCATGTGGAGCAGACGTCCGGGTACCATACAGATTTTGGTTCCTCGAGATACGGAGGTAATATATAAATAAGTATTTTATATATGACAAATCACTTAAGATATGATAGATTAATACCAACAATAGCACAAAATAAGATCGATAAGGAGAATACTATTATGAAGATAATTATGTATGGAGCCGACATATGCCCTGATTGTGTTGAGGCTAAAGAATTATTAAAGGACCGCCGGGACATTGAATTGGATTTTAGAAGTATTACGGAAAACACTACATTATTAAAGCAATTCTTATCCTATCGTGACCATGAAGAATTATTTGTACCCGTAAAAGACAAAGGAAGCATCGGCATTCCATTCTTCATTCTGGAGGATGGTACAAAGACCTTTGAACTGTCCGATTTTATTGATACCACAGCTGCAGCTGCTTCCCAAAGCGCGGTTTCCTGCTCCCTGGACGGCAAGGGCCAATGCTGATAGGGATAAGTTATTTAAAATAACATATCCGAAGCCTGAGAAGATTTCGGATATGTTTATGTAATTATTCCTCTGATTAATCTATGGAATTATAATCAGGCACCGGCTGTTCTTTATAGAGCATTAAAAAAGGGACCTTACCGAAGGTTCCTTTTTATCTGCAAAGTGCATGTTAAGTTAAATTATCCGGAAACAATTTAATAATTCTATACTGTGAGTTAATAACCAGCCACAACTGATAACAGAATATCATAATATTCAATATTCCTACACCGCTTAGCCCGTTTTCTGATATAAAATACAATATAGCGTCAACTGTTCTTGCATCCGTATACCATACCATATGTTCTATTAAAAAACCATAGCTATATTGATAATATTCAAAAAATGGTGTCTGGGATTCCTGGTCATATTCAATCACGGAATTAACATTAGTCGCCAAGCTTAACACAGAATCGATGGTCAATGAATTGGCGGCCGATTTCCCGCTTACATAAGGAAGCTCCCACTCATATCCGATTACCGGCACGCCGATTGACAGCTGATCCGGTCGAAAAAAATTCAAGAGATATTGCATATACAATTTAGTATGAGGATTTGAAATGACCGGTTCCGGAGGCCCACTATTTAATCCCCATAAAAACCTCATCAGTACAACCCCGTCTACATAATCTGAAAATCCGGTATAATCTATTTCTTGAATATCGGACATAGCATTTGTATTCGGGTTAATTGTTAAAAAACATTGAAAATTTTCTCCTCTTAATATACCAGCGATTTTTATATATAATTTTTTATGCAGCTCCTGATTACTTGTGCTTAGATAACTGAATACTATATTGACTCCGTAATAGCCTTTTGATCGGAGAATATCAAGAAGATTGTTAATGAATATATCTTGGGCTGCCTCGTCTAATAATTGTTCGTAGACAACCTCCAGATTGGGATCTCCCTGAGGGTTCAATGTTGATATCATTAATAACGGTGCCGTTCCATAATTCTTTGACAGCTCAACAATCTTCGTATCATCTTCATACGCTTCTATTCTTCCGTTTTTTTCCGTCCGATAATTAAGTACTGACAGATAAGTAAGATATGGAAGTGTTTTTTCAAGGGTTGCCATATTAATATGCGGTAAGATGACCCCATTCGTTGTCATATCCCCAATGGTATTATATCTTATGACCAGTATATCATCGGGGTATATATATTCACGGTGAAAAAGATAAATATTATTCTGCAGCATCTGCAAATGTGTGATTTCGTATGCCCTCTCTATCTGATCCAGTGTCTCTCCCACTTGAACTGTATGCACTTGCGCCGGGATTGTTATTATGATTGTCTGTCCCGGCACCAAGCCATATGGATTATTAATACCATTTTCCTGTATTAGCCTTATTGCGGATACCCCATAGGCTTCGGCAATGGAATAGATATTATCACCCGGCTGGACTACATATATAATCATAAAGAACCTCATATCTTCTTATTACTATATTATATGTATATATGTTGAGGACGCGAATTTCATTTGAAAATTGCAGTCCCCACTTTCATGGATTAATCTCTGTATCCTGGAAGCTGTCAGGAATCAGCTTCAGAATATCATATTGCGAATTTATAATTAACCATAACCACGCACAGTATATCATGATATTCCATATTCCCACGCCGCTTAGTCCGTATTGCGAGACTATTTGAAGTACTGCTTCAATACTTCTCGCATCCGTGAACCAGACCACATACTGAGTCGGATAACCATATACATACTGGTAATATTGAAAGAAGGGGGTCTGGGATACTTCATCGAATTCTATGGTTGCATTTACATCATTCGCTAAGCTCAATGCAGAATCCAGTGTTAACGAATGGGCATTTATTGTTTCTCTATAGGGAAGCTCCCATTCATATCCGATTACGGGAATCCCGACTTCCAGCTTATCGGGTGATACATAATTCAACAAATACTGTACGAATTCTGTAGTAAAGACATTCGAACTGACCGGTCCCGGCATATTTGCATTAATCCCCCATACAAAACGCATGAACATGACACCGTCAACCAAATCCTGCATGTAAGATAAATCTATACCCTGAATATCCGCTATATCATCAGAAACCGGGTTTATGGTAGCATAGAATAAAAAACCTTCATTTCTAAGTAAATATGATATCCTGTTAATCAGACTCCGGTATAGTTCCTGGGTTGAAGCTGTCAGGTAATTAATAATAAAATTAATTCCGCCATACGCTTTTTCCCGCAGGATATTAAGCAAGCTTTCCACTGCCAGATCCTGAGCTTCTTCATTGACTAACAGTTCAAAAGCGACATCCAGGTTCGGTTCTCCTCTTGTCGACATGGTCGAAATCATCATAAGCGGTATGGTTCCATAATCCTTGGCAAGCTGAATGACCGGCGCATCATCTTCATATGATGTTACTCCGCTTATATCAATCTGGTAGTTAAAGATTGACAGAAAGGTAAGAAATGGCAGTGTTCTTTCCAGAGTAGGCCGATTAATATACGGATAAGTAAATCCGTTGGTCGTTATGCTTCTGTAGGTTGCATATCTAATTATTAACGTCTCGCCGGGATAGATATATTCCCTGTCCATAAGAAACGTATTGTTCCTAAGCATCTGCATATGTGAAATCCCATATTCCTCTTCTATACTGCCCAAGGTATCCCCTTCTGCTACGGTATGGGTAACTTCAGGAAATGTAATGACAATTGTTTGTCCCGGAACTAAACTATACGGGTTCATGATTCCGTTCTCCTGTATGAGCCTTAAGGCAGATACTCCATAAGTCTGTGCAATTGAATCAATATTTTCTCCAGGCTGGACAATATGAATTATCATAAAAATCCTCGAAATTATTATTTATTACCATCTTATGTTATTAATGAATTATTTATTATGAAACCCTTGACAAAAGTACCTCTTTTCGATAATATATCTTCTGTACCACTTATTTCAAAATGAATGATATGCGCGAGTGGCTCAGTGGTGGAGTATCGCCTTGCCAAGGCGAGGGTCGCGGGTTCGAATCCCGTCTCGCGCTTACGAAATCCCTTGATTTTCAAGGGATTTTTTGTTCCTCTTCAAGATGCGTATCTAAAGTATCAAATTCATCATTCAGATATAGCTTCGAATCGTCACTCTTCTTTCTGACAGCACGAAATTTTGCCTTGATATAGATACCATTCATTGGATTTTCCACAATTATCTCTTCATCGATAGCAATCCGTATTAGTACAATCATTATGCTTTTCATGTTGTACTCTCTGTTAGAGAGATTAAATTTGGTAATGGTAGCATTAAAGAAATTATTTAACATCTTAGTTGTCAGCTTTGAAATCGGCACATGAATGATGGAATGGTCTTTGTAATACTTATTCCAATGCTCATTATCTCGTCTGACAGTTTTGATATTAAGGCTCTTGTCCTTTAGACGTTCTGCTTTCCAGTCTGGGAACAAATCATTTAAGGTCAAGTTCTTCTTGTTCTCAACTATAATTTATGTAGTTTCAGCAAATAACCTTCTAGATTAGTAGTGCGAATTGGGATTTATAAGAAATTGCTTGATTAGTATATGATATTGCATTACAATTACCCTATCAAAGGCAAGGAGGACAGTAATGAAGACAGAAAACAAATTAGTATATAAACTTATCATATATTTATTACTGTTCCTTTGCGTAATTAGTATATCATTTCATCTGACTATTTATGGAGTTCAATCTGTTCAAGAG
>JAFADH010000115.1 GCA_023424995.1 Bacillota bacterium
CCGGATCAGTCCATCTGTGATGCCTACCTTTTTTCTTATTTCCTCCGGAATTGACGCATGGGTCATGCTTGAGGGGTGGCAGACCAACGATTCAACACCTCCCAGGCTCTCCGCCAATGTTATGAGCTGGAGCCCGTCATAGAACTTACGAATGTCCGATCCATCCTCCAGCTCGAAGGAAATCATGGCGCCCGGCCCTTTTGCCTGCTGTCTTTGGACGGCATATCCAGGGTCGGATTTAAGGCCCGGATAATAAACATTTTTAATGTTTTTTTGTACTGCGAGCCAATTTGCTATTTTAACGGTATTTTCCTGATGACGGTCCAGTCTCACTCCCAATGTCTTTATGCCTCGAATCAGTAAAAAGGAATCAAAGGGCTGAAGTATTCCGCCGGTAGCATTTTGTATGAAATATAATTTATTTGCCAGCTCCCGGTCTTTTACAACAGCCAGCCCTGCGATCAGGTCACTATGTCCGCCCAGGTACTTCGTCGCACTGTGAACCACAATATCCGCCCCTAAGACCAAAGGCTTTTGCAGATACGGTGTCATAAAGGTGTTATCTGCGATCAGGAGCTTGTTATGCCTGTGAGCAACGGCGGCAACCGCCTGAATATCCGTCACGGTCATCAATGGGTTTGCCGGGCTTTCAATGAATACGGCCTTTACTTCATCGGTCATTGCCTGCTCCAATATCCCGAGGTCCGTAGTATTTATAATTCCGTAAGCTACCCCAAAGGGGCGGAAGATCTTATCCAATACCCGGAACGTCCCTCCATATACATTTTCCGAGATCAGGATCTTATCTCCTGTCTTGAATAAATGCAGCACTGCCGTCGTGGCCGCCATACCCGATGCAAATGCGAACCCATACCCGCCTTCCTCCAGCTCTGCGATCAGTCTTTCCAATGCCTCCCTCGTTGGATTTCCCGTTCTGGAATATTCATATCCCTTATGCTCTCCCAGATGTATCTGCTTATAGGTAGAGGTCTGATAAATCGGAACATTGACTGCTCCGGTCCTCTCGTCTCCGTCAATCCCGCCATGAATCAATTTGGTTAAAATACTGCTATAATGGCTCATATCCTTACTCCTTTTCTTTGATGACATCCAATTTTCTTGCCGTTACGAAATTAATGTTTTTATAAGCATCTATGTTCCGCTTCCCTATCAATGCTTTCTGAATATCTTGTGATGTAAGCACTTCCTCTATTGTGTAACCGCATTTGGCAAGTTCATATACAAGCTCCTCCTTAAGCATTCCTTCTTTCATCTGTTCCCCCACCGCACCTGTAATTTCCATTAATGCCCGCATTCTCGGATGCTCTTCTTTGATTAAGCCTTTATCCGGATAATCAAAGACCAGGAGGCTGCCCTTCTTCGCCACTTTTGCCATCTCTTCAAACGTCTTCACCATAGCAGCTAATTCCAGATAATATGCCACTCCCAGAATTGCAAAGAATGTGGGAAGCTCTTCTTTGAAGCCTTCCTTCAGTAAGGTATCCCTTATGTTCTGCTTCTCCAGATCAATGGATATATAATGGGTATTCTTCGGGATATTCCATTCCAGTTGTTTGATTCTTTCCAACTTGTACCTGTGGGTATTGGGATGATCCAATTCAAAAATTTCAATATCCGTATTCTCATTGCGGAAAGCAAAGGTGTCTAACCCGGCGCCGCAGATCACATATTGGAGCTTTGGTTCTTCACCCGCATACTGGAGGAGCTTTTCTTCCGCATATTTGATTCGGGTCAGTATAATTGGTGTGATCAATTCATCCAGGAATTCGTCCCAGGTTTCTGCTTTGGGTATGTGCAGGCCCCGGTCATATAAAATTGCGGTAATCAGATCCCGGATAACCTCATATTCTTCCTTCCCTAAAAAATCGAAGGCCAGGTAATCGTCGTATACTTTTTCTCTGGCATAGTTGGAATGATACGCTCTTGCAAAGGCACAAAATTTAGCGGTAAAGCTGGGTTTATTTTTTAACATGGCCTACCTCCTTGCATTTTTACGGCCGGCAGCATAAAGCACGACATATATTTTATGAAAAAATAACAGGTACATGCACCTGTACCTGTTTTGTATTTGCTTCTAAATAATATTATACTGGTCAAAGATATTTGTTTTGCAAACAGCATAAAATAACAGGCCCAAAATCTATGAAATTATCCTGCCCTGCAACAGCACGCAAATTCAGTTGAAATGATATTATTTATGCTCTTCATTATTATACCTACATTTCATATTAATTTACTATGCATTAATAGTATATTCATTTCTGAATAAAATGTTAATCTCTAATTTCTATTATTATTATTTTATAATGCCAACCGCTTGCATATCAAAAACTCCCATATGAAATTATGGTAATCTTCTTCTATTCACAATAGTTTATAATACAGTAATTTGCTCCTGATCAAGTTGATTACCACATGCTTACAGCAATTATTGCTATTTATTGGCTATAAGAAGTAAAGCGGTCAGTATCAACATGCCGGTAGTTCCGGCAAGGGCTAAGAAAGTCAGCACACTATCTGCTTTCTGTTTATTGTTAAATAGCCTGACCAGAATACCGTATAAAACAATGCCCGATATTCCTCCTAAGGTATTGGTTATCAAATCGGTCACATCAAATATTCCGATCGACAGTACCAGCTGGGCTATTTCAAATATAAGGCTCGTCAGAAAAACCGGCAATATCTTATTCAAAGCCCTGCCATGACTTTGAAGCATGCTGATATATATGCCAAAAGGTATAAATACAATAACGTTAAGAATGATCTCCCTTATATGGGACGACACATTGGTTATTTGCTTTGCATAGAACGGTATCCAGTTTATCTGCCTGCCGATAACCATATCATCTATGCTAAAATTCAATTTGAATACCAAAACACATACGGAAAACAGTAAATATATTGAGAATAAGACCGGTAACAGTTTCCTCTTCATTTCATAAGCCTCCTGTATGATTTTTCAAGTCTCACCTTTTGTGCAGGATGAGCAATAATAAAAATCCTACCATAACTATAACTGCTTTTCTATATTATATACTTCAATTCCGCAGTTTAACGAATTATTTTATTTACATCAATTTTACCGCTGCCGCGGGACATAGCAATGAGAAAATAAATGTAATCATACTTCCGGCCAAAATTTCAATTCTGACATTGGCAATTATGAAATAAGGTTTTTGCAACCGCACCACTCTTTCAGTGCAGTACCTCCTTCCCTGAATGCAATGCTCATGTATACTTTTCCATAACTTCGTCCGGCAGGCAAATAACATATTTGCACATCATATCTCCGTCAATGTCAAGCTCTATAACCGATACCGCGTCCAGCACCACCTTGGGGCATTACATCCATTCTCCATATTTCTGTATATACACCTTTTTAACCAGCTGCACGCACAGAAGGTAACCGGCTACAATAACGGCCAGCCACGGAATGAACGAAGCCGGAAGGCTCTGCATGTCAAGGCCGATGGAAAAATGTGTAAAGCCGATTACAAGCGTGACCACTGCTACGATAAACGTGGACAGAAATAACGGCATGGACGGCTTGCTTTGCAGGAACGGTATCTTTGCCGTACGGATCATATGAATGACCAATACCTGCGATACTGTACCGAACACAAACCACCCTCCCTGGAATAATGGTGACAGCTCCGCCGTATTTGCATCGATGGCCCACCACATAACGGCAAAACACAGCATATCAAAGACGGAGCTAAGGGGTCCGAAAAAAGCCATAAAGGACTTAATGGACCGTGTTTCCCATTTCCGGGGCTTTTTAATATATTCCATGTCTACGCTGTCAAAGGGTATTCCCATCTGGGAAAAATCGCAGAGCAGGTTTTGTGTTAAGATCTGCACCGGA
>JAFADH010000120.1 GCA_023424995.1 Bacillota bacterium
ATAGGCTTAATATCCCTGCCGGCACTCTGAAGCAACTGTATACCGTCATTTACAATCATATGGTATATGTGTATAATAATCATGCAATTACAAGCAAGGTCCGCTTTAAGGAGTATGCTTCCACATATGGAAAGAAAATGATGTATACATGTATTAGTACTCTGTAACTCCTTAATCTTTGCTTTTGGTGCAGCTGCAGCAACCGGTGACAACGCTGCAGATGGACACTCAGACAAATACTAAGTAAAGTTTTAAGGGTTACAGAGTACCGGTGTACCGACACACTGACATCTTGGCCAATGTGTCAGCACACTGGTGCTTCCTGTATTATTATTGTTTTAATCGATTATAGAAAGAGGATACAAAATGAATAAGAAATCCAAGGGTCATCTGATAAAAACCGTAACACCGGATTCCATCGGTGAAGAGATGGGCATAGAGCCTGGTGACTATCTTGTTGCTGTCAATAATGAAGTAATTGATGACGTATTTGATTATCAGTACCTTATCAAAGACGAATATCTCGAAATTCTTATCCGGAAAAGCTGCGGAGAGGAATGGCTTCTCGAAATAGATAAGGAATACGACGAGGATTTGGGGATCGATTTTGAGAACAGTCTTATGAGCGATTACCGTTCCTGTCATAATAAATGCATCTTCTGCTTTATTGACCAGATGCCGGAAGGAATGCGTGAAACTCTTTATTTCAAGGATGATGACTCAAGACTGTCATTTCTCCAGGGGAACTATATCACCCTGACCAATATGTCCGATAAGGATATTGACCGGATAATCCGCTTCAATCTTGCTCCTATTAATATATCCGTCCAGACTACCAATCCCGAGCTCCGCTGCAGGATGCTTCATAACCGTTTTGCCGGACGGGCGCTTAAAAATCTTGACAGATTATATGAAGGCCGTATAGAAATGAACGGACAAATCGTTCTGTGCAAAAGTGTCAATGACGGTCCGGAGCTTGAAAGATCCATAAATGACCTGTCAAAATATCTTCCCTTTATGAGAAGTGTGTCCATAGTACCTGCCGGAATCACCAAATTCCGTGACGGACTGCATCCCCTGGGGGTTTATAACAAAGAAGAGGCCGGCTCCGTAATCGACCTGATCGAGAGCTGCCAGCAGAACTTTTATGACAATTTCGGTCTTCACTTCATCCATGCAAGCGATGAGTTTTATATTACCGCCGAACGTGAGTTTCCCGAGGAAGAACGCTATGACGGTTATATCCAGCTGGAAAACGGTGTGGGGATGATGAGGCTGTTTATTAACGAGTTTCATGAAGCCCTGGATAATATGGTCAAATCGGAAGAATATAAAAGCTTAAAGCGGTCTGTCCGCAGAAATATTACCATTGCTACCGGAAAGCTTGCATATAAAACGATCCATTCCTTCTCAGAGAAGATAATGCAGTACTTCCCAAACGTAAGGATCAATGTGGCAAGTATAAGGAATGATTTCTTTGGCGAGACCATAACCGTAGCCGGGCTGATTACGGGGCAGGACCTAATAAAACAGCTGAAGGAGCGAAAGGACGAGGGGTGTGATCTGGGTGACAGCCTTCTGATCCCGTCAAGTATGCTGAGAACCGGTGAAAATGTATTTCTTGATGATATTACCGCAGAAACTGTGGAAAAGGAGCTTAAAATAGAACTTATTCCCATAGAATCCGGCGGGCAGGAATTCCTCGGCTCCGTATTGGATAAGGACTACAAAATGAAAAGAAATAATGAAAACTTTGTATACATCAAGGCGTATGAGGAATAGTGTTCCATAATCATAATAGCACCTTTATCAGCCATTTATATTCCGTTGATGGATTTAAAGATATATAACGTAAGGAAAAGTCCCGGATAAAACAAATTGTTTTCACTGGGACTTCCCCTTATCTTTTCGTTACTTCATATATACATCTTTGTTGAGGCTTAATAAAAAAAGTACAATAATCTGAATTGCAATAGTATGGTTATCTGCTCCGCTTTAATTCCTGATCTGTGATTAATTCCATAAACACACTCTTACTCAAACTTTGTTTTTAGATAATCACAGATTACTTTTACACAATTGTCCCGTCCGATTCTTTCACTGTTGAGTGTCATATCATAAGCAACCGGATCCCTCCAGTCCTTTCCGCCTGTATAGAATTTGTAATAATCATAGCGATATTTGTCAGTTTTTGCAATCATTTTATGGGCTTCTTCTTCCGTAACTACCATCTTATCTATTACAGATCTTACACAGGCTTCCCTGGGCGCCTCAATATAGATGCTGACTACATTTTTATGATTCTGCAGAAGCATATTTGCACATTTTCCTACAATAATACAGGACTCGGTTTTTGCAAGAGAGCGAATAATATCTGCCTGGATATTAAACAGGTTAACGTCTGATATAAACTTTCGGCTTGTGGGTTCCACCACATATTGATCAGGCAATGCCCTTAATAAAACAGAAAACTTATGACCCTTCAGTTTCTCGTCTGTCTCCGCAAAAATACCCTCCGCAATACCGCTCTGTTCCGAAGCCATTTGAAGAATCTGCCTCTCATACCATGGAATTCCAAGACGGTCGGATAGCTTTTTAGCGATCTCCTTGCCGCCGCTTCCAAAGCCTCGCGCAATTGTAATTACATAATTGTCCATACGGTTTTCCTCCTAATCCATTTAGAAATTTTTATATTTTTCTCTCCTGTCCGGGAAAAACCGTTCCATTATACTTCGGTTAAAACCGATGGGCGGTTCATAGTCATCCGGTATCAGGCTTTCGTATGTCCTTCCGTCCAGCCGCTCCTTTAATTCTTCTTTTGCTCTAACAATCAAATCCGGCTTCAATAAGATATCGACTGCCGAATATGCAAGGATTTTCGCAGCCTTGTCCAGGCATTTCTTACCAATGGAGCTTCCGGCACAGGCAGTAACCATCCAGTTATGCCAGCCGCCCTTTGGTCCCATGGCAAGATCAAAGGTAGCATAGGGCGCATTCCAGGAAAATTCCGATGCGTCCGTAATAAAGGCCTCACTGAATTTAAAGGGAGATATCTCCATATCCAGACCCACCGGCTCAAGTCCTGCCGCTTTCTGCATATCCATGACCCGTTTCTGTTCTTCCCCGGTGTATTCCGGAACTCCCAGCTCTTCCATGTTTTTATGTACTACTTCAGCTAATATTTTATTCGGTATCTTATTATGCGTAAATGTAATCAGACGCTCCGTAACTTCGGTTTCCGTTGCCATGGCAGTCCCCTTCGCACACAATCCAATTCTGCGATAGGCATCCTTCGCGACTGACATATCATTAAATCTTCCATATAAGATGATGCCTGCCGTATCCGGAACCACATTAGCAAAGGACGGACCGGTATCTGAAAACGTATAATTAATGGTATGGGCAGCGGCAGGATTTCCCGGAATCAGATGTTCACGAAGAATCTCCACCGCATGTCCGAACAGCATTCCTGCATCCAAAGCGCTTCTGCCCTCCCAGGGCGATGCCCCATGGCAGGTCTTTCCTTTAAAATTATACTGTACAATAAATACCGAATTACAGGTATCATAATCCGCACGATTATCATGCCAGGGATGCCAGTCAAGAATAAAGTCAACGCCCTTATATGCCCCTGCCTTTCCCATCACCGGCTTTCCTACACTGGATTCTTCATATGGGGAGCCAAACATCTTAATCGTCCCCTGAATACCGAATTCTTTCATAGCATAACTCAGTGCAATTCCGGACAATACCGCCGCAGGCCCCAAGATATTGTGGCCGCAGCCTTGTCCCGGAGCTCCCGGAAACAACGGATCCGGCATATTCGAATCTTTTTTCTGGGAAAGTCCCGGAAGGCAGTCATACTCAACATTGATTCCGAATACCGGATAATCTTTCCCATAGGCTGCAATAAAGGAAGTAGGCAGACCTCCGATTCCGCTCTCAACCGAAAAACCATGTGATGTTAAAATTTCCTTTATCCTGGAAGATGCCTCGTATTCTTCCAATCCAAGCTCAGGATTTTCCCACATGTAATCAGACAAATCATAAATTTTCTGTTTATGCTCCTCCATCCACTGGAATATATAAGCCTTTATTCCATGGTGCTCCATGTAACACCACCTCCTGTTTTATGAATAGATGTTCCGAATCAAAGCAGATATTCGCAATCTGCCATGTTACTTGCTTATAATCTTATACCTGCTATGCAGGTATTTCAGTCATTGAACTCCGACCGAAGCAAGTAAATCCCTAACCTACCTCTTACACTCCGTTAAGAAGCGGGATTTACCTGTAAGGTTAAAATAACAACTGATATATCCTTAATACTTCGTCCGCATTTAATTTCGTGTAATTGTTTGCCGTAAGGCGCCCCTGCTTTGTCATAACGATGTCTGTAAATACCGGCAGCTCTTCTTCCTTCACCCCATATTCCTGTAAGGATTTCTTCTGCAAAATCTTATTCAGCAGCTCCTCCAGCTTAGTATACACCAGATCCGTATCACAGGAAAGCACCTCCGCCAGGATGACATTCAATTTCTGAATTTTACCCTCCGGCTGTAAAAGGTTATATGCTTTGAATACTCCGGTAAAGATAACATAATTTGCTTCCCCATGAGGAACATGATATGCGCCGGAAAACGGCATACTCATTGCATGAACTGCGGCACAGCCCGCATTTCCGAAGGCAATTCCCGCATATGTGCTTGCCAGCAGAAAATCCTTCATAAGGGGCATTCTTGCTTCTTCTCCCTTTTCCGCGATCCTGAGGTAACCGCTTAAGATCAGTCTCATTGCCGTCTCCGAATACATCTCCGAGAACGGAGTAGCCTTCGGAGATACAAAGGACTCAATTGCATGAATCAATGCGTCTATGGAGCTGGTTGCAAAGAACTTAAACGGAAGACCCTTTAAAAGCTCCGGAATGAGGACCGCATAATCTGCAAATTCATCATCCGTTTGGAGTCCAAGCTTTGTGTTCTTTGCAGTCAGTTCAATCACAGCAACACTTGTGACCTCACTGCCGGTGCCGCAGGTAGTGGGTATAATCACCAATTCCTTTGTTTTTTTCATCGGTATTATCTTATCATACAGGTCAATCACAGGAGAAACGGTCTCTTGAACCAGAAGCTTTGAAATATCAATGATACTTCCTCCTCCGATGGCAATCACACGTTGATACGGAATGTCTTTGATATCCTGATAAATAGCCTCTACCATTAAGTCCGTGGGTTCTCCCTTTCCATATTTTTTGAGATAGATAACAGCTGCTCCGTTTCTGTAGCTGTCAAAATATCCTTCAAAGTAGGAAGGGTTGGTGAGGATCAGATCCCCTTCACCAATATGAAATTCCTCACAAAATTCTTTGCAGGTCTCTGCAAGATAAATTGTGGGCATTACTCGAAACTGCTGTAGCATTTATATACCTCCGCTATCCCTCTCACATGCATTCCCTGATGCCTTCTTCCATAATCGTAAATCCTGCTTCCAGCTGCTCGTCCGTAATGACAAGAGGAGCAAGAAAACGTATTACATTTAAATAAATACCTGCGTTTTCAACCAGAAGTCCGTGGTTTGCACAATATATAATAATTTTATTTACCAATTCGGCATTCGGCTCCCTGGTTGCTTTATCTTTTACAAATTCGATGCCGATCATGGCACCAAGTCCCCTGACATCTCCGATCACCGGATATTTTTCCTTCCAGCTGTTGAAGACTTCGGTACATCTTGCACCGATTTTTCGGGCTTTCGCAGGAAAATCTTCCTGTTCCATAATCTCAATTGTCTTTAATGCGGAAGCACATGCCAATGCATTCCCTCCGTAAGTACCTCCGATGACTCCGCCCGGTACTGAGTCCACAATTTCTGCCCTGGCACTGATTGCACTGATGGGAACCCCGGCGGCGATTGACTTGGCGGCAGCCAGAATATCCGGTGCGCATCCGGCTTCCTCCCAATAACAGGATGCAAACATGCGGCCTGTCCGGCAAAAACCACTTTGTATTTCATCCACTACCAGCAGGATGCCATGTTCATCACAAATCCGGCGTACCGCTTTGACCCACTCGATCGGCGCCGGGATGAATCCCCCCTCACCCTGCAACGGTTCCAGAACAACAGCCGCAACATAATTCGCCGGTGAAGCTTCTTCAAACACCTCATATAATTTTTGAATATAGTAATCGATTGCTTCCTCATTGGTCAAACCGTCCGGCTTACGGTAAAGATATGGATACGGCGCCCGGTATACGCCGTCCGGGAAGGGTCCCATTCCAATGGCGTAAGCCTTTTTGGAGGTCATGGCCATGGTAAGCGCCGTTCTTCCATGGAAAGCTCCGCTGAACACAATGATATTGGGACGTTTTGTAAATGCCTTTGCCAGTTTAACCGCGTTCTCATCCGCTTCCGCACCGCTGTTTGCAAAGAAAGTCTTCTTCCTCCCGCCCTTAACAGGCACTATTTCGTTCAGCTTCTCGGCTAATGCAACATAGCCTTCGTGTGTGACAATATTAAACATTGCATGGAAATAGTTATCTGCCTGAGCTTTCACTGCTTCAACAACCTCCGGCCTTGAATAACCCATATTTAAAACTCCCACTCCTCCTACCCAGTCAAGGAAAAAGTTCCCGTCCACATCCTCGACCATGGCCCCTTCCCCTCTTTTGATAACACATGGGTAATTGCAGCGAATCGCACCCGGCGTAGCCTCTGCTCTTCTTTCAATTATATTTTTTGCCTTCGGTCCCGGAACATTTTCTGTGATAATCTTTGGCAATTGTTCTCTTAACATAATTCTTTTCTCCTTCACTTTTGCTGTAATATTCTGTACTTTTCCATTGTTTCATGATTGATTCCAATGGGAGGTTTTACATCTTTCGGAATGAGTTCCACATATGCTTTTCCTTTCAGGCGTTCTTCCAGCTCAGCTTTTGCTTCCTTAATGATCTCAGGAGTCCGGATGGCTTCCATGCAGGAAGCTGCTAAGATCTTGGCGGCCTGCACCATTCCCTTCATGCCGACAGAGCTTCCGACGCAGCTTACTACCTTCCAATTATGCCAGCCGTCATAAGGAGCTACCGCCAGTCCAAAATTAGCAAGGGGGGCTTTCCAGCTGTATTCCGCACTGTCCGTTACATTAGACCCACATTCCTTCCATTCTGTTATCCCTGTCGGCAGGCCCTCTTCGGCAATACCGCAGTTTCTCTGAATATTCTTTACAAAATTTTGTTCTTCTTCGGTGTATGCAATTGTGCCGATTTCTTCCATATTCCTATGTAATAGTTTTGTCAGCACGGTATTGGGTATTTTCTCTCGGGACGCGGTAATAAACTCTTTTTCCACCGTTGTACCGGTTGCCATGGCCCCCGCCTCGGCACATAGATCAATACGCTTCATAACCGACTGCATTTCCCCGGAAGTACGGATTCGTCCGATACACCACAGATCTGTCCGGTCCGGAACCACATTCGGAATCTCCGGTCCTACATGACTGAATGTATAATTAACGGTATTGGCACAGGCTTCGTGCTCCGGTCTGATATGCTCCCTCAGTACTTCAATGGCATGTCCGGTCCAGATAGCGGCATCCAGGGTACTATTGCCGAACCATGGTGAATTTCCGTGTGCTGTTTTCCCATGAAAATGATATTTTACGTTAAAATATGCACTGCAAAAATCTGAATTTGCATAGTTTTCATACAAAGGATGCCAGTCGAGAATACAATCCAACCCGTCAAACCATCCGTCCCTTGCCATGAACGGTTTTCCCACACAGATCTCCTCGGCAGGAGTTCCGAATACTTTGACGGTTGCCTCAATATTATTATTTTCCAGTATGGATTTTAACGCTGCCGCGGACAACGCTGCGGCTACGCCCAGAATATTGTGTCCGCAGCCATGGCCCGGTGCTCCCGGAATGATCGGATCATATTCCGCAGCGCCTTTTTTCTGTGACAGACCCGGAAGACAGTCATACTCAACGCTTAGACCCACAACCGGTTTTCCTCTCCCGTATTCCGCAACGAAGGCAGTCGGCATACCGGATACTCCTCTGGTCACTGCAAAGCCGTATTTCTCCAATACTTCCGTAATCCGGGCGGAGGAATTATATTCTTCCAGGCCAAGTTCCGGTTTCTCCCACAGCTCCTGGGAGATTCTGATGAATTCCTCCCGGTTCCTATCTATAAAATCCAGAAGTTCTGTCTTTAACCTATCTTCCATCATAATTCCCCCTTACTCAGTACCGTATAATTTACGGTATTTGTCCATGGTTTCCTTATTAATGCCAATGCAGGGCTTTACCTCCTCCGGAATCAGGCACCGATAAACTCTTCCGTCCATTCGTTCTTTCCATTCCTTTGCCGCAGCAGCAAGCAGTTCGGGATCATCAAGTACGGATAAGCCGCTGACTGCAAGCAGTTTTCCTGCCTGGCGCAGGGTTTTCATACCGATGGAAGATCCTGCACAGGAAGTGACCTTCCAGTTATGCCATCCTCCCTCCGGAGCAAGTGTCATCCAGAAGGTTGCATAAGGAGCATTCCAGGAAAACTCCGACGTATCACACAATACGGTGTCGCTGGTACCGAATTCCATGATCTTTGTATCCAGCCCCTTCGGCCGGATACCGTCAGCAATCTGCATCTGTCTTGCTTTTTCCTGCTCCTCTTCGGTAAATTCAGGAGCTCCCAGCTCCAGGAAGTTATCATATACCATTTTGGACAGTGTCCTATTCGGAATCTTTTCATGGGTTTTGGAAATAATCTCTTTCTCTACGCCGGTTTCTGTTGCAAGTGCGCCTGCTTTCGTACATTGATCAATTCTAGCGATGACGTCTTCCATCATTGCAGAGTCAGTGAAGCGTCCCACGCACCACATGGTTGTTTGATCCGGCACCACATTGGGAAATTCCGGTCCGGCATCTGAAAACGTATAGTTTACCGTATTCGCTCTATCCGCAGCTGCCGGCTCATAATGCTCCCTTAGCATTTCAATGCCATGACTTGCCAGCAATGCCGCATCCAATGCACTTCTTCCGTGCCACGGGCTGTTGCCGTGGGCTGTTTTTCCCTTAAAATGATATTTGATGCTGAAGTATGCACTGCATACATCATAATGGGCTTTGTTATAATAAAACGGATGCCAGTCAAGAAAACAGTCCACTCCTTTGTAATATCCGTCTCTTGCCATAAAAGGTTTTCCGATGCAGATCTCCTCTGCCGGAGAACCGAATACTTTTATTGTCCCTTTGATATGCTTTTCTTCCATAACCCCTTTAACAGCTATGGCGCCAAGTACTTCCGCCACTCCCAGAATATTATGTCCGCAGCCGTGACCGGGCGCTCCTGCTATCAGAGCTTCCTTTTCTGTGCCTCCCGCTCTCTGTGAAAGACCCGGAAGGCCGTCATATTCGGCATTGTAGCCAATTACCGGTTTTCCGCTGCCATAGGTTGCAATAAAGGCGGTAGCCATACCGGAGATATCCGTTTCTACTGAAAATCCATTCTTTCTCAGTACCTCCGTTAATTTCCCGGCGGCCTCATATTCCTCCAGTCCAAGCTCCGGATGACTCCAGATATATTTGGAGATCTGTTCAAATTCATCTTTATTTTCATCAATCCAGGCCTTTGCCATCTCTTTATATTCTTTTATACCACTCATTGATACCGCACCATCCCATCATAAATCCTGCTGATTTAATTCCCTGTTTCAATTATCCTGATTTCCATGCAGACTTTTTCTGCGGCTTTATTCCCCAGCCTTTACTTCACTTCACCAAATTCCGCTTTCTTTGGCCGCTTTATATTTTTTAAATTTCTGATCTTACTCCACCATTTGACAAACAGCAGCTTACTGTTCAGTATTCCGTTGGGCATGATCAATGTGATGATAATAAGAATTAATGCGTAAATCAATAACTTGTAATGATCAATTCCCTGCAGTGTCTCCATAATGATTGTGATGAAGAACGAACCGAAAATCGGCCCTCTGATCGTGGCGATACCTCCGAATACATTCATAGCAATGAACTCTGTCATTAAACCCTGTCCGAATACATTGGTGGGAGTCAGTATTTTAATATAATGTGCATAGAATACACCGCATAAGCCCGCCATATATGCACTGATCAGGAACACTTTAATCTTTGTTTTTACAATATCAACACCCAGGGACTCCGCCGCCTCCTGTGAATCCCGGATAGATTTCATTGCCAGGCCGGTTGAAGATTTCGCCAGCAATGCGCACACCAGGGTTATGACGGCAAAGATGATAAACATCAGATAATAATATGGAATCTTATCAACACCGTTAAAATTGATTCCCAAAATATTGTCAAATGCGTCCATCTGCCAGAAACCCAGCTCACCGCGGGTCCATTCCACAAGGTTGGTAAATATAAGCCGTATGATTTCCGCCAGACACATTGTTGCGATAATGATATACGGCGCTGCCTTCAGGCGCAATACGGGAATAGCGATCAAAAGTCCTACCAAGGTTGCGAGAATCGGTCCGAATATAAATCCCAGCCAGGGACTCATATCCAGGTAATAATTCATCATGGATGAAGTGTATGCCGCTATTCCGAAGAATACCTGCTGTGCCAGACTCCATATCCCCATATAACCCATTAACAGATTCCAACTCAGTGTCATGGCTGCCCACATCATACAAAGAATAATGACGCCCTCTACATACGACTCATTCCCATAGCCGGTGGTTCGCAATATAACCGGAATTATAAGCAGGACTGCAAAAAATACAAGTGATATAACTGCCTTGGGCATACTTTTATCGAAAAATTTTAAAAATTTGTATTTTATCATGTTCTATCACTCCTTTTTTCCAAAAATTCCGGTAGGCCTAAACCAGAAGATAGCAATTACGATCCCATATGCGATCACATTCTGCCAGCCGCTTCCCAAAAATTGTGTCGCAAAGCTTTCGACAACACCAAGCAGAAGGCCTGCAACAATGGAGCCCCCAATACTGCCAAGTCCTCCGACAATACATACTACAAAAGATTTCAATTGGATCGATCCGCCCATCCATGGATTGATCCCATAAATAGGAGCTAACAGACATCCTGCGATAGCGCAGAGCGCAACCGCAATTCCAAAGGTTATCATATATATCTTTTTTGTATTGATTCCCATTAAGGTTGCTGAAAACGTATTCTGGGCAGTGGCTGAAATTGCCCAGCCAAACTTTGTTTTCTTAATTAAAACCAGTACGGCAATCAATGTAACCATAGCTACTGCGGCTACAATAAGCCGCTGTGCCGCCATTGTGACACCCATTACTTCAAAAATATAAGAATTAAAATAAGGAACGCCGACATTCTTTTCCCCCCATGCGATCTGAGCAATGTTCTGTAATAGAATTCCGATGGCAAGTGTCAGAATAAACGGAGTATCTCCAAACTTTCCACGCCCCAGGGAAGGAGCAAGTACACATCGTTGCAGGACCATACCTATAACAAATACTGCGGCTACACCCAACATAATGGAAGGAATAACCGGAATACCCATAATCTTTGAAAACGTGTAGAACATGTATGCACCTATCATATAGAAATCCCCATGGGCTACATTGATCATCTTCAAAACACCCCATGTTACCGTGAGTCCGACTCCAAGCACAGCATAATAAGAACCGCTGATCATACCATTAATCAGGTTTTGTATAAATACAGTCATAATTTCATCTCCTTACAGTCCTAAATATAGTTTCTGAATATCCGGAGATTCTAGCATATCTTTCGCATTACCGGACATACTGATTACGCCATTTTCTAATACATATCCCCGGTCTGCGGTCTGCAGGGCAATATTTGCATTCTGCTCCACAACAATAACCGTAATCGCTTTTTCCTTATTGATCTTCTTAATAACCTCGAAAACGGTATCCACGATATTAGGTGCCAGACCGAGAGAAGGTTCATCCAGCATTAGGAACTTCGGATTTGACATCAGGACCCTGGCGATGGAACACATCTGCTGTTCCCCGCCGGACATGGTTCCCGCATATTGTATCAGCCGTTCCTCCAGTCTCGGAAACATTGACAGTACCCATTCATAAGTATCTTTTATGGTTTTTTTATTCTTGACCGTATATGCACCGAGAAGCAGATTTTCCTTCACCGTAAGCTCCGGAAACAAATGACGTCCTTCCGGTGTAAGGGTAATTCCCTTTGTTACTAATTTATGAGCAGGAAGCTTCATCAGATTCTCACCGTTAAATTCGATCCTCCCGGTTCTTTTGGTTTCCACTCCGCAGATGGTTTTCATAAGGGTTGTTTTACCGGCACCGTTTGAACCGAGAATCGTAACAATTTCCTTATTCTTCACTTCAAGATTAACATCATACAGTACCTGTACATCTCCGTAAAATGCATTAAGGCCAGATATTTTAAGCATTGGTCTCCCTCCTTGCCGCAGAACCCAGATAAGCTTCAATGACGTCTTTATTTCTCATGACCTCTGCCGGAAGACCTTCCGTAAGCTTTTCTCCATGGTTGATCACTACCATGGAATCCGAAATTCCGGTTATGGCCTTCATAACATGCTCGATCATTAATATACTGACGCCTTTGTTGTTAATCTCTTTGATCACACCCATCATTTCCGTTACTTCAGTAGGGTTAAGCCCACCGATTACTTCATCCAGAAGAAGAAGGCTTGGCTTGGTAGCCAACGCCCTTGCCAATTCCAGTTTCTTTCTCTGGGCTACATTAAGGCTCATGGCATATTCATCTTTCCTGTCTGCCAGTCCGACAAATTCCAAAAGCCCTTCCGCTTCCCTTTCACAGTCTGACATTTTTGGTTTATCCTTTACCCCGTGGAAAGCACCAACTATAACATTCTCTAAAAGCGTGTTTTTTTCAAACGGTCTGGTTACCTGAAACGTACGGGCAATTCCCAGCTTGCATCTTTCATTTACCTTTTTCCCGTTCATTGACTGATTATTGAACCTAATATTACCGGTATATCCCTGATAGAAGCCTGTTACGGTGTTAAACAAGGTTGTCTTGCCTGCGCCGTTCGGACCGATCACACCAAGAATTTTACCTCTCTCCAGTTTCAGTGAAACTTCATTTACCGCCATCAAGCCGCCGAATTTCATGCACACATTGTCCAATTCCAGAATATGGTCTTTCTGTTTCATTTATAGTTTTCACTTCCTCTCTTTTAAGCAGGGGATGTTTCTTCCCTTTGATTCCCTATATGAAGGGATAAAATACCCCCGGAAGAAATATCCCCGCATGATCTTCCACTTGTTTATATACCGGTACAATTACTCCGCAGGCTGGTATTCGCTGGTAGCAGCAGATGCCGGATAGATAACATAGCTCTTGCTGTCCTGAATCTGAGCCGATTTAACCGGTACATACCCATCCCCTGTATAAATCGTATGGGTTTCCGGATTAAACCGGATGTGTCCTTTATATTCATCAAATCCGTCCGCAGATAATAATGCTTCGGAAAGCTTTGCAGGGTCCACGGAACCGCATGCTTCGATTGCCTTTAACACAACCATCATATTGGAATAACCGTCAATATAGTCAAAAGTAATGTCCTCACCACAGTACTCCGTAAGTTTTGCTGCAAATTCCTGGCTCACCGGATCGTTTTCAACATCTACCAGCATGGGAGCCCACATAAGTCCATTGGCGGCATCTCCAATCTGGCTCATGAATTCCGGTTGGCTGGGGAAGTAAATAGCCATATGAGGAAGGCTTCCGATCCCATTCTCAGCTAACTGTTTGATTAGGGCCACACCGGTTGCAACTGTGGTCGAACAGGAAAAGATAATGTCTGCTTTCGAACTCTTGATACCGCTGATGATGGAATATAAATCGGTTGCACCGAACTCCCAGTAATTTTCAGATACAACCGTGTAGCCTGCCTCTTTCATCTTGTCTTCCACAGCTGCCAGGTTGGAACGGCCATAATCCGTTTCATCACCGCAGATCGCTATTGTTTTATTGGGAGCCTGGAGTTTTCCCTGGTCAATCAGATCAAGAACCGTATTCGCACACACTTCCCCATATGCACTGGAATCCCATCCGAATTTGAAGAAGTATTTGTAGCTCTCCTGATCCGCAACAATCTTATCCGTAATTGCAGAGCTTACCGGCTCCAAGGTTGCCATTGCAATATCATATTTCTTAGCCAGCTCCATTGTGGCAATACCCACTGCGCTGTTAAATGTCTCACAGAACAGGAAATCCACCTTATCACTTGTAATCAGCTTTTCACAGTTAGAAAGACCGGTCTGCGCATCAGATCCGGTATCATAATAAATCGCTTCCACCTTTTTCTTGACACCATCGATTGTAACTCCGCCTGCCTCATTTACTTCATCAATTGCCATCTGGATACCGGTATTGACATTTACTCCCGATTCTGCCGAATTTCCTGTTGTCGGTCCGGATACCCCAATCTTAATTGTACCCGCGCCTGCCCCGGACGTAATATCTTTTCCTCCTTCCGGTGTATCTGAACTGCTCTTACAGCCCATAAGACTTGACATTACCAATGCTGCAGTTATTAACAAGGCTAAAACTTTCTTTTTCATGAATTTTCCTCCGCTTTCATTTCATATTTTATTCGTTATCAGAAAAACAATAAAAAAGACGCAAGGATCCTTGTCCTTGCGCCTTTGCATGTCCTCATGGCTGATAAGGACATTCTAGCACAGCATTTTTGATTTTCAATTAGCAGGGCAGATAATAAACTTTGTAAAACATTACAATAGCATGACTTCCCTGATACAAAAGGCCATGTAGAGTTTTACCCTGTCTTCCGTACTATACAGGTCACTTCCCAGCATCTCCGAAATCTTTTTCAAATGATATGAAACCGTATTTCTATGCAGGAAGCACTGCTGCGCCACCTCCTGCATATTTCCGTTTAGTTCAAGATACATACGTAATATTTTACAATAATCCGTATTATTTTCCTTATCATATTTTTCCAATGCGCCGATCGTATTATTTTCATAATCCATCAGCTGTTCCATATCATGAATTGAAAATACCAGGGAAAGAATCCCCAAGTCCTTCCAATACCATACCTTTCTGCCTTCCTTTGCGGCAAGCCTGCATATGCAGCTTAAGGTTTCATAATATTCTGAAAGTCTTTGAACGGTCAGATCATATTTACTTACGGCAAAATATATCCTGCCGCTTTGATTCTGCCACTTCCAAAAGGATGAAATCTCCGTAATGATATTCTGCACCTGCTTTGTATTAGTAGAAGGAATAATGATTGTCAGGTAACAATCATGTCTGAAAATCACAAATTTTTTCTGAAGCTTATTCATAATTCTCTCGCAGTGCAGTCTCAAATCATAGAAAAGCTTTGTATTGTCACAGAGTTCAGCTCCCTGCCCCATAATTTGCGGCATACACTTTATCATACAATATCTTTCTTCCGTAGAAATACCTTCCTTTTGCAATACGGGCAAATAATTTTCCGTTTCCAACGGTAAAAAAATCGCATTTCGAAAAGCACTGCACAGATTTTGGTTTTCCTGTCCGCTCCTTATGATCAGGTTACAGAATTCCCGGTTAAAATCCACCAGCCGTACTGCCCAGGGCAAGGAAAACACAGGAAAATCATTATCATTGGCAAACCTGATAATTTCCTCCGGAACCTCGGTAATAAACGGACCAATGTTAAACACCAGTCCACTGGCATTAATTTCGTAAACACTCTTTGTAAAATCGAACAATTGCTGCACATCAGGTCTTTTAATTCCTGTTGTGATAACCAATTCCTGTCCTTTCAGAAAATCCACCACTGATACATCTTCGACGGTATGGATCCAGTTGACCGTATTCCAGATACCGGAGGTTCCTCCAAGCAGTTTCATGCCATAATTTCGCATGGCGGTATAATAGATTTTTTCCAACGGAACAGCCATAGTACATCTCTCCTCAGATAAAACTTACAAAGAACAGCCAACCGGTTTTATTTATTCTGATTCGTTTTACAAAGCAATGGTAATGCGTAAGGATCAATATTTAGCCTTGCCGCTGACCGCTTCAATCACTATCTCATATACCGCAGTTTTTTCTGCCGCTCTTTTGATATATTCAAAGCCGTCTTTTTTATATTCTGCAGAATATTTATCTATGATATCTTCCAGGATTACCTGCTTTATATCTTCAACCTCTTTCGCTCTGCCAAAAACAACAACACTTTCATATTTCATATTGAAATGCTCTGCCAGAACTTCAGCATACCCGGTCACAGTAAAGCATACCTTATCACAGTATTTCATATTTTCCGTCTTATGTCCTCCGACGGACGCACAGTGAAAATATATTCTTCCCTTCTTATACAGATAGTTAACCGGTATGCCATACGGATATCCGTCTGCGCCAACGGTTGACAAAACTCCGTATATGCCCTTTTCCAAAATTGCTATAGCTGCCTCCTCTGATATTTTTTTGTCATTTCGTCTCATTTCCCTGAACATGTTATCTGATCCTCCCTATTATTGTTATAATTTTAACTAAGTCATTCAATCCAATTGCTTATTAAATCAAGAAAATCCCCTGTCAAAACAGCAGTATTTTTAATTATTTGCATATAAAACGGCAACAATGTCATAAAGACCTCGTTGCCTGGTTTCGTTTATTATAAATTAATGATGCACCAATGTCAAATATTATCGAAAAATAAACCAAAGAAATCTGATCGCCTTGCAAAATTAAATCAGCCATCCCAGATTTATTATTAGGGACAGCTGATTTAATGTAAACAAGACTCTGCTATTTAAAACCTACTCGATCGGAACACCGTCATAATATACCCGGACAGCCGGATTTGTGATTGGGTCATACACGGACCAGTCGGTCTTGGCAAACCGGATATCCATAACAAGGCTTCCTGTGCCGGCAGCTAATTCCGTACTCGTACTGATACTCAAGGTGAGAATCCGGTCACTTACCGTTCCTGTTACCGAACCGTTAAGTGAAGCATAGTAAGGGGGAACCGTAAGCTCAAGGGCCGCATGGTCACACCAGACATTCTGCTGTGCACTGCTCATACCGTCTCCGGTAAAGGTTATGGTTACCTTTGCCAGGTCAATCGTACCTCCAACTGCTGTAACAGTATACTTCTGGCTGATCGTATTGCCGTTATGCTTTGTAGTAACAGCCACGGACGGAACACCCTCTCCGGGGCCCTGGGTCGGGACGGGGCTTACCGTCGGCGTTACCGCAGGTGTTACGGTGGGCGTTACTGCGGGGGTCACCGTCGGCACGGCAGTGGGTACCGGAGTGACGGTTCCTACCGGTTCCATTCCTTCAATAATTGCATAATATGCGGGCTTCGCCTTATAATCCCCGTCAAATAATAAGGGATATCCGCCCAGCCAGCTGGTTGCATCCGTAACTCCCCAGAAAATTACCGCCGTAAAATTGATTCCTTCTTTTTTCAGGTCCACCATTTTATTTATGAAAAGCTTATAGCGGTTTGCCTGGGAAGCCAGGCCATTGCCGCTGCCGTCCGGCTGCCTGATATCCACTTCCGTAAGCTGAAGTTCAATTCCCAGGGTATTATATTTCCTGGCGGCTGTTTCAAACATGCTGATACTGGGGTAGTCCATGGTCCAATGAGACTGCATGCCCATACCGTCAACAAGATTTTTGCTTTTCAGATTCACTAAAATATTGTAAATAATGGTGCTTTTCCTGTCCTCATATTCATTGTAGTCATTATAAAATAGCTTGCAGCCCTCCGGAGCGTATTCCCTTGCATATTCAAAAGCCTTCTCTATAAATTCCTCCCCCACGGTCAGCATCCACAATGAATTGCCCGGTGTGGTATAATTGGAGCCCGGATTTCTCATTCCGGTGGAAGTATTGGGATCAACCGCTTCGTTAACCACATCCCAGGCATAAAATTCTACATTAGGATAGGTTGTTTCAAGAAGCTCCATCAGATTTTTGATGTAATTTTCAAGCCTTTGCAGCATTACTTCCTTTGAAGCCCAGGACGCACCGGAATCCGTGGAATAATTCTCCCTGAAGAACCAGTCCGGGGTCTGGTTATGCCATACCAGCGTATGCCCTCTTACCGGTATATTATTATCATCGGCATATTCCAGCAGGGTCCTGGCTGCCCTTATATTCACCTGGGGATTCACCTGGTCGCCGGGATTTGTCTGAAGATACGCTATGGTAGCATTATAATCCAGAACCGAATCCGGCTTCAGTTCATTGCCGGGAGTCAGCAGGTTATAATGCTTTGACACCAGTGCTTTTCCCGGAGCCGGAGCTATCTCATTGGCTGCTGCCGCGCCTCCCACCTTAAAATAAGGTGCAAATACATCCTGAAGGCTTGCTATGTCATATTCAATCTCAGGCAGCACAGCGGGCGTTGCGGTAAAATCATCAATATAAAAATCCAGGAAATCCTGGTCCGTCGGAGAAGATTTGTATTCCGTCTCCACATAGACGAATACGTTAGCTGCATCCGCAGGTATGGTATACTCCCCTTCCAGATGCGTCCAGTTTCCTTTGGTCACGGCCGCAGTTTTGATGGTTTTATACTGGTCGTTAACACCGTCATTGTATTGAAGCTGCAGGCTGAACCTCTGGGTATCGGAATAGGAAGCCCCCAAATATTTGATCCATATTCCAAATACATAAGTTTCTCCCAGGGTCAGAAGCTCCGTTTTGTCACAGGCCGCCCCATGCCAGGTTTTCGTACGGTTGGTTATTTTTACACTGTTCACCCCCGAATAGGCCTCCTGCGTACTTATGCTTACGATCTCCTCATCAATCCCTCTGGGTCCCCAGCCATTTAAACCGCCTTCAAAATCATCCAGGATCAAATTCCCGTAAGCGGCGGCTTCCGGATTGGTCAGGTGAAAGCTTATGCTGGTTATTAGTATCGCTAAAGCTGTCAGTATTGCCGCTGTTTTTTTGCTCTTCATACAATACCTCCCAAACAACATGATACCTTTTCTTAGTTCCTCCGCCATAGATAACAGGCCTTCGGCCGGAGTGCGGCCAAAGCCTTTAGGAACCGGATGTTGTACTGGTTATCCGGTCAAAAAGCTTTCCGCCGTTTCCCGTACCGGTGCAATTATCCATGATAAAGGTCGCCGGATTTCCATTTCCCGTAAAGCCATGCTTTGCATTATAATTGGCTTTGCAGTTTTTTAATACATGGGGTACGGAAGCCGTATCATCTCCAAGCTTAAATCCGTTTCCGTCACCGCCGGTCAGTGAACCGTCGGTGAATTTTCCGTTATAAGAGGCTTCACAATTCTCCATAGTAACGACACCAATGGGACCCGTATCCGACTTCGTATATAGATCCCATCCGTCATCACAATTGTAAATCGCTACACAGTCCACAAACCTGTTGCCTGTTCCGCAGGTTAATTTTGCTGCAAATCCGTCCGCGTCTTCACGGCCCGAATCCACATTCTCCGTGGACAAACAGCCGGTAATCAGATTATTGCTGGGCCATTGGCTGATTGAGGTATAGGATGTATTGTATCTCGACAATTGAAGTCCCGAGTCATGGTTTTCCCTGAATGTACAGTTTTCAATTATATTGTTATGTCCGGCAAGCAGCATCCCGTTGTCACCGGCGCCTTTGATGGTGATTCCTTTCACATGCCAGTAGTTTGCCGCTAATACGATTCCCCTGTTGGAGCTGTTTTCAGCCATGGCTGAGAAGTCAATGACCGGCGTTCCGTCGCCGTAGGCATATATTTTTTTCATTGCGCCGGAGGTTCCGTTATTCCCCTCCTGGATAACAATCGTATTGGAATACTCATAGTTTCCTGCTCTTAAATAGATTGCCTTTCCGGCCTGTATGGAATTGATCGCTTGCGCCAGCGTCACGGAACCGTTCGGAGAAAGTATGATATCACCGGTCGTGGGCGGCGGTGTAACTGTCGGTGTTATTGCCGGCGTAACCGTCGGCGTCGCAGTGGGTGCCGCTCCTCCGTCCGTTGTAAGTTCTATATAGAAAAGATTAGCAACATCTGTCTTTGTAATGGTATGTGCTCCTGTCCCAAGGGTCGTATTGACAATCCCGCCGGTCATTGCATAATTTGTTCCATCCACTTTTATTCTGGTTCCGTTGGCATCATTAAATACTAATTTTAATGTGGAGGTTCCTGTCGTAGTAAAGCGGATGCTTGTTGAGGTTTCGATTTTCAGACACTGTGTAAGAGTTAATCCGTTATATGTAGCTGTTCCCTTGGTAGTAGAAAGATTCCCTGCTATGGTGAAGAACGAGCTGCTTAATCCGCTGGTCGTGAAATTATGGACAACCGTGGTCGCAGCAACTGCGGGTGCCATTGATGACGCCGCATATACCACGGACAGCGTCAATGCGATGCAAAGCCCAATACTTTTGATACGTTTAATACACTTCATAACAATTCTACCTCCATTGATTTTTATAAAAGCACATGTTCTAAATGATTACTCTCAAATACACTCCCCCTTTATAATATATTCTTAAGTATATACTTATGGAATAATTATACATAATATTTGCTTTCATGTCCATTATTATTTACATAATTTTCCTTTTTATTAAAGACAAGTATTCTTCACTGAGAAGTTTATTCCAGGGTGTGTCTGAAAACAGCTTGTGCACCGGGCTGGGCGTTCCACTTTGTGGGAGACAAGGCGTGATTTTGGGGCGTAGCGTGCTGCGTTCCCAAAATTGCAACGCAGTATACCGTAAAGTGGGACGTTCAGAAGGGTACAATGAGTTTTCAGACACGCCCTAAGTATTTAATAAAAACTTTTAACATCTTTTCATAATAACTTAATAATAGTTCAATAAAATACATCAGACCACCGCATTTTGAAATACCTGATACCAGGAGTCTGCCGCATAACGGATCTGCAAAACAGCCTGCACAATAATAAAAATAACAATAATAATGATATTTATGGTATAAAAAAGTGCCTTGAAATGGTTTTTAAAAACCAATCAAGGCACTTTTCCCGTATCGATTGTACATATTCGGAGCAGCTATTCATTATGCTTGTCCATAATAGGCGTCTGCCCCATGCTTTCTCAGGTAATGCTTATCTAACAGCACCTGCCCCACCGGTTTTACGGAAGCGTTCAGCCTCTCGGTCCGGTAAGCCATCTTTGCCACTTCCTCCAGCACGACCGCATTGTGGACTGCTTCCGCCGGGCTCCTTCCCCAGGCAAAAGGGCCATGGCTGCTGCAGAGGATACCCGGCTTCTCAAGGGGGTCATGCGGTCCGATCGCCTCCAGTATGACCAGTCCCGTGTTTTTTTCATAGTCAGAATTGATTTCCTCCTGGGTCAGACTTCTTGCACACTTTATTTCTCCGTAGAAATAATCCGCATGTGTGGTCCCATAGCAGGGAATCCCTCTTCCCGCCTGTGCCCAGGAAGCAGCCCAGGAAGAATGGGTGTGGACGATTCCTCCCAAAGCCGGGAATGCCCTGTATAGCTCCACATGGGTCGGAGTATCGGAGGAGGGCTTATAATCACCCTCCACAACCCTTCCCGACAGATCCACGACCACCATGTCCTCCGGCTTCAGGACCGTATAATCCACCCCGCTGGGTTTGATTACAAGCAATTCCCTCTTCCGGTCGAAGCCGCTGACGTTGCCCCAGGTGTAAGTGACCAGCCCCCGCCCAGGCAATTCCATATTTGCTTCATATACCTGCTTCTTCAGCTCTTCCAGCATTTAAACTCTCCTTATCCAGTATGTTTGCCATCATATGCCTGACCTCTTTCAGCTCGTCCCTCCAGTGCTTGTTGCCCGTATACCAGAATTCGGTAACATATTTGCGGATTCCCAGCTTCCATGCCGTACGTATCATGACCTCAAAATCCACATGCCCCGTCCCGAAGGGGATCTCACGGTATTTTCCGGGTACGCTTTCCTTCAGGTGCATGGCTACCAGATGCCCGGCTCCTGATTTTAAATCCTCCAGGACATCGGTATGGTATACTGCCGCCGCATTTGTTATATTCCCCGTATCCGGATATACATTAAGGTAGCTGGAGCCGATCCTGCTCACATAATGATCCGATTTTTGAACCGTATTCATAAATTCCGTTTCCATTGTCTCAAAGCCCAGCATCACTCCTGCCTTAGCCGCGATCAAAACAGCCTTCTTTAAATTATCCTCAAACCGTTTTACCGTCTCCGGTGTGGATTCTTCATAGTAGACATCATATCCCGCCAGCTGGATGATCCGTATCCCCAGGTCATCCGCCAGCCCGATGGCCTTTTCCATGATTTCCATTGCCCTTTCCCGGGTTGTCTGATCGCTGCTGCCAAGGGGATATCTTCTATGCCCGCTCAGGCACATGGTCCGGATGGGTATGCCGGCTTCGTACATAATCCTGACCAGCCGGAAACGCTCTTCCCTGGTCATATCCAGCCTGGCAAGCTTCTCATCCGTCTCATCGATGCTCATTTCAACGAAATCATATCCCGCCTCCTTTGCCGCCTTCAGCTTCTCCCGCCAGGTCAGCTCAGACGGCATGGATTTCTCATACAGGCCCAGTGTATATTCTTTCATCCCTTTACCTCCATATCAGGCTGCAAGCATATCTGCCGTTCAGTCAGTATCTGACAGATTATTTTTTCCTTTGCTGTCTTGTCTTTTACCTCTTCCTTTTCCCTCGTCCTCTTTCCTCGTCGGGTAGTCCCTGTAATTCCTTGCTATGAAAGCTTTTACATGGAGATTTACTGATTCTCAAAATATCTCCAATTATCACTCATGGATTTTATAACCGCCCGGTAGGTAGAATATTTTAATTCATAGATTTCCTTATATTCCGGTCTTGGCAGGACTGTTCCTGTGATTTTGACCGTCCTGTCGATTGCTTCCTGATAGCTTCCATAAATTCCTGCCGCGATGCCTGCCGCAATGGCCGCGCCCTGGGCTCCCAGCTCCTTATCCCCGATCACATCCACCGGGAGCTGCAGCGCGTCCGCAAAGATCTGGACCCAGACCCGGGAATTGGCGGCTCCGCCGGATAAACGGATGCTTTTGGGAGCCTCCCTGTTCTGCAGCAGTTTTTTTACATGGGTCAGATGGGAGAATACGATTCCCTCGTATACTGCCCGCAGCATATGCTTCTTCGTATGATAGCCCGTCAAGCCGATGAAGGTGCCCTTCGCCAATGCGTCCTCATTTGAACCGTTCAAAAAGGGCAGGAAGATGATATTATTGTCCTGGGGTTCAACGGAAGCCACCCATTGGTTCGTGATCTCATAGACCGACCTGCCTTCCCTGTCTGCCTCTTCCTTTTCAGAGGACATTAAATTGCGGATGAACCACTCCATATTCCCGGCGGAGGTGGGACTGCTCTCCTCGATCAGATAATAGCCCGGGATGCAGTACATGGAATTCAGCGCCACCGTGCCATTGGTTACGGGTTCTCTTGCGATGTATTCATTAATGCTCCAGGTACCTGCGATCATGCACATCTGGTCCTCGTCCTTTAAGCCCGACGCAACAGCGCAGGCGTCCACATCAAACATGCCCGCCGCTACCGGGATTCCCTCCGGGAGCAGTGTCTGTCTGCCGGCCGCAGGGGTGACATATCCGCAGATATCCGTGGAATGCCTTAAGGGGGGAAGCTTCTCAAGGATATCTCCCAGGCCGAATAGCTCCAGCAGCTCCCGGTCATATTCCTTCGTCTTCATATTCACCAGATTGGCGCCGGAAAAATCCGTATACTCCGCAAAGGCTTCCCCGGTAAGCATATAACGTATGTAATCCTTGACAGCAAAGATATGCCCGGTGTTCTCGATCACCTCCAGATGATGCTCCCTGAGCCAGGCCAGAAGGCTGACCGGCTGGCAGGCCAGTATCTCCTGGAGGGTTTTTTCATAAACCTTTTCCCTGACACCGTTGGCATACCATCGTTCCACATGCTCCCAGGCTCGTGCATCCGTAGACAGGATGCCATGATAGGCCGGTCTTCCGTCCTTTCCCACCAGGTATAAGCCTTTTCCATGCCCGGACAAGGATACGCCGGCAATATCCCCCGGATCGATGCCGCTTCCCTCAATGGCGGTCCGAATCGCCTGTGCGTTCACATTCCAGAGCTCTTCCATGTCCCTCTCCGTATAACCGGGCTTCGGAGTGATGGTAACGGTGGGGACACTGGATACATAGAGCTGGGCGCCTTTCTCATCAAATACGGCGGCTTTGGAAAAAGTACCGCCATTGTCTATGCCGACTAAATATTTCATGGATCATTCCTTCCTTCCATCCTGCGGGATACAAAACGGGGTATGCTCCGCAGCCGGTATCATGGGTCTCCTCCGGTCCTATTTGCTGAATGTATACCTGGCTATCTCATTTACCGCCCCGTTCGCAGCGATGACCATATCCTTTGTCTCATGGCGGACCACAAAGATATTGCAGGGGCCGACGCCTTCGTCTATGGTCGTTGTTCTGTATACGCCGTCGATATATTGAATATGGAATAAGCTTTTTGACAGCCCCCGGAACCCGCCCAGGACAGTCGGCACTCCGGCCAGCATTCCTCCCCAGACTACATGGCCGAAAGCCATCCGTCCGGGATATTCATATACCTTTTCGTAGCTGTTTCCGGCCTCCTTATAGATATGAAAGGAATTTCCATGGAAAGGTTCAATCGTCACGATCTCGTCCTTCCCGTCGCCGTCCATATCTATCATAGCCAGATCACTGATTGCCCAGGGCAGGATCTGCCTGACACTCCATCCGTCCCCGGATCTGCCGGGCGGCATCACCCTGTATGCTCCCGAATCGCAGGTTACGATGCAGGCATCCGGTCCGTCCGCCTTTGTTCTGTAATAGCCATGATTATGTACCAGACCGGAAAGAATACTTTTCAATTCAAAGGGCTCCTCCAGGTTCTCCGGCAGCTCCCCTGCCATGACATGTCCGCCGCTTGACCAATCCTCGGCCGACTTCTTTGTCTCACACAGGGTACAGCCGATAAAATACTTTTTCCCGTTATCCGAGGCAAGTACATCAAACCGGTGGATGTACGGCAGGTTAAACAATGTTTTTACCTGCCACCCCTGATCATTCAAGCGTGCCCATACCACGGCCGCTTCTTCCGCCTGAAAGCCCGGATAGAATCTCTGCGAGGCCAGGAACTCCCCGTTTCTTCCCGGCAGCGGCACGATGGACATGGTGCCGCCGGTATCATCCCATACAGAGGCGACTTTTCCGGTCTCCTCCTCTATGATGTGGCATGCGTTTCTCTCTTCGCTGGCGGCCAGATAATGATTTTTACCGTTGATTACTATATTGGCACAGGCATAACAATGATCCAGGCGGTCTATAATCTCTTTTTCTATTTTCATAATTCGTTTCCTCTGATCTGCTTTTCCTTATACGGGGACTTTTACGACAACCTTAATTACCTCGCAGGGTTCCTCTGCGCTGCAGCGCGGTTTATGAGCTTCCTCGGGCCCGACTACGATCAGGCTGCCTTCCTGCAGCAGCAGACTGCCGCTGAGCTCCGGCTCTTTATAATATGCAATATCCCTGTCCGCATCATATCCGCCCTCCGCTTCAAGCACATGGCTGTCCGCCAGGCCCATCCGTTCCCTTCCCTTGACCACATACTGCACATCAAAGTACTTTATATGGGTTTCGAACTTCAGGCACCGGGCGGGAGAAGTTACATAATGCTGGATATGGGCGGTCACTCCCTGTCCCAACGGTATGGCGCCCTCCGCCATAGCCGCAAGATCCGGGCGTCTTAGAAATTCATAAGCGAGTTTAAATTTTTCCTCATGATAGTCATATTTGTCTACCAGAGGCAGTATTGCTCCAAACATTCAATATTCCTCCTCTGCGATCCTGGGCCGGTACGGTCATCCCGCGCTATTTGCCTGAATTTGCCGTGTAATCCGGATTCAGAATGAACGGAGAAGAATTGCCCGCTAATACGTCGGCAGCAATATCGATCGCCATCTCATAGATACGCCATAGGGATTCCACGGTCTGGCTCGACACATGGGGGGTAAGGATAATATTATCCAGCTGATAGAGCGGTGAGGAAGCAGGAAGCGGCTCCACGGCAAACACATCCAATGCCGCTCCCCGTATCCTGCGTGCGGCCAGCACCTCATACAGCGCGTCCTCATCCACAATATTGCCTCGTGAGGTATTTACGATCACGGCTGTGGATTTCATTTTCAACAATCTTTCCTTATTGACAAGATGATGGGTTTCCTTCATATAGGGCACATGAATGCTGATAGCATCCGCTGCTTCGAATAATTCATCCAGCTTCACATATTCCACACCCAGTTCCTTTGCCTGTGCCTGGTTCGGGTACGGATCATAAGCAATGACATGGCAGGAAAAGCCCCTCAGCAGTTCGGCAAGGGCACGTCCGATGGCTCCAAAGCCTACAATCCCAACCGTAGCTCCGACGGTCTCATTGGAAACCGGCCGTTCCTCCCAATGGCCGGACCTGCAGCAGGCGATATTCTCCGCAAGCTGGCGTCTTGCAGACAGAAGCAAGGTCAAAGCCATCTCAGCCACACCCAGCGTATTAGCCCCGGGGGTCCGTGCAATGGCGATGCCATGCTTTGTGGCAGCCTGCAGGTCAACCTTGTCATAACCGACTCCGAAGCGGACCAGCAGCCGGGCTGAGTCCTTGATCTGATGAAATATTTCTTCCCCATAAGGTTCTATATCAATGATTCCGGCGTCCGCTTTATTCAGTTTATTGATGACCTCCTGCCGGTCAAAGGGATTCTGGGGAGCCCATTCGTATTCCAGCCCTTTTTCCCTTGCATATCCGGCCGCTTTTTCGTTTAGCACGGTAAAGATGTCATTCCTGGCACCAAAAAAAGATACTATTTTTTTCATTCCTGCCTCCATTTCTAAGCACACATTTTATGCATCCGAATTTGTACCCGCGTCTTCTTCGGCACAAATTTCCAAGGTTGAAAATATTTTTTTAATCTTTAGAAGTTGTATTTCTTTCAACATGCATTTTTTTATTTTTTAAAATTGATTTTATAATCTTTTAATCCTGCATTACCTTCACTTTCTGCGAACACGATGCCGCAAAGCGGTATCTCAAACAACCTAAGAAATCAGGTACCCAGGTACTGCGCTATGGTTTCTTTGGTGATATCTGCGCTCCTGCCTTCATGCACAACGGTGCCTTTTTCCAGTATGTAACACTTCCCGGCAACATCCAGAGCAAAATTTACGCTCTGTTCCGCAAGCAGTATGGTTACTCCCTGGCTCACCAGCTCCTTCACGATTTCCGCCAGCTGCTTTACAATGATGGGAGCCAGTCCCTCCGTGATCTCATCCAGGAGCACCAGCTTCGGGTTCTGCATCAGGCCGCGGGCTACCGCCAGCATCTGCTGCTCCCCTCCGGAAAGCTTGCCGCCCATGGAATTCTCACGTTCCTTCAGCCTGGGAAAGAGCTTGTAGATTCGTTCCATGGTCCAGTACTCACTGCCGGATACTCCCTTTTTTCTGGATATCATCAGGTTTTCTTTGGTAGTGAGCGTGGGAAAGATATGACGGCCCTGGGGAACATAGGCTATCCCCTTCTGCGCTACCTGATAGGGCTGCAGCCCGGTGATATCCTGGCCGTTTAACAGGATCCTGCCCTCTGTTTTGTTATGGTTTTTCGGATTCATGATCCCCATGACGGTTTTCATGGTAGTGGATTTGCCCACACCGTTCCGGCCCAGGATGCAGACGGCGCTGCCTTCCTCTACTTCCAGGTTGAGACCGTACAATATATGGCTTTTATTATAATAGGCGTTGATATTCTCCAGCTTTAATACACTACTCAATCGTTCCACCTCCCAAATAAGCTTCCTGCACGAAATGATTCTTTCTGATCTCGGCCGGTGTTCCGGTCGCCAGCAGGGAGCCGTTGCTCATTACCGAAATTACATCCGCATAATTGAATACAATGTCCATGTCATGCTCTATGAACATCATGGTCATATGCTGGTCCTCTCCCAGCTTACGGACCAAGTTCATCAGCTTGTAGGCTTCCTCCCTGGCAACACCGGCAGCCGGCTCATCAAGAATCAGGAGCGTGGGTTCCATGGCAAGTGCTATTGCAATGTCCAGACGGCGCTGGTCACCATAGGACAGGAAGCCGGCAATCTCATTCACCTTGTCCTGAATCCCCACCAAAGAAAGAAAATGCACCACCTCGTCCTTCAGATAGGTATCCCTGACACGAAGGAAGCTGAATACCTTCCGGTTCATGTTAATCCGGGCTATCTGCACATTCTCATATACGGTAAGGTTCTGGAATATCTGTGTGATCTGGAAGCATTTGCACATGCCCTTTCGTACGATTTTATGTGGAGGCAGTCCTGTGATATCTTCTCCCCGGAAGGTCACTTTGCCGCCGGAAGGGGTCGTCCGGTTGCAGATCAGATCCATCAGGGTGCTTTTCCCTGCCCCGTTGGGACCGATCACCGCGCGCACCTGGCCCTCCGGCACTTCAAAGGATACATCCCTGGTTGCATGCAGTGCTCCGAAATACCGGTTCAGCTTATCCACCTTTAATATTGGCTCACTCATGGCTTGTTGCCTCCTTTTTCGCTACATTCTTTTTGTTCAGTTCAAGGGTCGCCTTATCACGCAGCAGTCCGCCCTGCAAAAAGAGTACGCATAATACGATGATCACTCCGGCAATTGCCTGATAATACTGAGTAAAAATCGGAAGCTGGACATTGATCACCGTTATAATCGCAGCACCCAGGATCGGTCCGAAGAAGCTATACATACCGCCGATCAGGCACATGATCAAGCCGTCCAGGGAGGTGTTGGCGGAGATCATGGACGGGAATGCCCCCATGTTGCGCATGGAATACAAAAGGCCGGCAATCCCGCAGAAGAAGGCTGACACCATATATGCCACCAGCCGGACATTACGGGTATTGACACCCAGGAAGGTAAGCCTCTCCAGATTCTCACGGCTGCCCTTCAGCATCTTGGCAAAAGGTGACTTAAAGAACAGATA
>JAFADH010000172.1 GCA_023424995.1 Bacillota bacterium
ATATGACGCAGGAATTCATGCCCAAGTCCGGCGCCCTCCGAAGCTCCTTCAATCAATCCCGGGATATCAGCGATTACAAAGCCTCCTCCCTCCAGGTCAACCACACCCAGGTTTGGTGTCAGAGTAGTAAAATGATAGTTTCCGATCTTCGGTCTTGCATTGGTAACACGGGATAAAAGCGTGGACTTACCCACATTGGGGAAGCCTACCAATCCTACATCTGCAATTACTTTAAGCTCCAGGACTACATCCATCTCCTGCGCCTTCTGACCGGGCTGGGCGTATTTCGGAACCTGCATGGTAGGAGTTGCATAATGTTGATTCCCCTTGCCTCCGCGTCCGCCTCTCAGCACCACTTCCCTGTCATGACCGCGGGACATGTCCACGACAACCTTGCCCGTGGTCTTTTCTTTGATTACGGTTCCCGGGGGAACCTTTACGATTAAGTCGGCTCCGTTCTTGCCATGGCAATTGCGCTTGCCGCCATTCTCTCCGTCTCCGGCACTGTATTTCCTGACAAATCGAAAATCGGTCAGTGTATTTAAGCCTTCATCTACTTCAAATATCAGATCTCCGCCATCTCCGCCGTCTCCGCCGTCAGGTCCGCCTGCCGGAACGAATATCTCCTTGCGGAAGCTGACATGGCCGTCTCCGCCTTTTCCCGATCTGATATGAATTTCCGCTCTATCTGCAAACATTCTATCACCTTTCTAAAAATATTAGTTATCGCTAGTATAACCCTAATGTAATATGTTAAAAACCCCAAATTCAGGATCTCTCAAGAATTTGGGGTTATGAACGATTTTCTTTATTATTTTGCTTCTACCGGGTAAACACTTGCCTGCTTCTTATCTCTACCCTTACGTTCAAATTTAACAACGCCGTCAACTAAAGCAAATAATGTATCATCTCCACCGCGTCCTACATTAACACCGGGATGGATCTTAGTTCCACGTTGTCTGTAAAGAATATTTCCTGCAAGAACAAATTGGCCGTCTGCTCTTTTGGCACCCAATCTCTTGGATTCGGAATCTCTGCCGTTCTTGGTAGAGCCAACACCCTTTTTATGAGCGAAAAATTGAAGGTTCATTCTTAACATGTTCTACACCTCCTGGTTTCTTAATCAATTGATCTAAAGTTACTGTGTTCTCACCTGATTGAGCCGGATATACCGTGACGTATAATCCGCTTCGATCCCCTGAAGCCCAAGCGCTAATGAGCTGAGTAACAGGTTCGCATTGCTGCTCATGGGTGAAACCACATGAAATTCTATCCTTCCTTTTGTCTCATCCTGTTCCAGCCGGAACTTATCCGATGTAAAATTCTCAATAGAATTTATGGTATTGATTACCAGGGCTGACACCGCCGCACACACCACATCACTGCCATATTCGGCATAATCGGCATGTCCTGATACCAGAAAGCCGGTAATCATATCCTCTGCATTCTTATAGACGGATACGTTAATCATATCACATCACCTTATGCATTAATCTTTTCAATCTTTACCTTGGTATATGGCTGTCTATGTCCATTCTTCTTGTGATATCCGGATTTTCTCTTGTATCTGTAGACAATGACCTTCTTGCCCTTGCCTTCTTCAACAATCGATGCTGCTACGGTTGCATTCGCTACGGTAGGATTTCCTACTACTAACTTGTCACCCGTATTCACAGCAAGCACTTGATCAAAAGTATAAGTTGCTCCTTCTGCTCCGAGCTTTTCTACATTAATGATATCGCCTTCCGCTACCTTGTACTGTTTACCACCAGTTGCAATAATTGCGTACATCTTGGCACCTCCTATTATCATTACTCGCCAACTATGGTGTCCGTAATCACGGAGCTTATACCTCGTTGTGCGGCACACTAAAATATGTTAGCATATGATAAAGTTTTTGTCAAATAAATAATTTAACTAAATGGATAGCATAAATAATTTAACTAAACGATAACAATATAAGATCCATGCCTGACATCTAGTTATTGATAAACTTAATCATAATATGATATAACTTATGGCTATGTACCACATAACTGGAGTGCGTCTCCCCGTCCAGTATCTCCAAGGTACTTTCCGGGATGCATTCCGCTATATGTCTGGTATGCTTCTCATCAATCATATCCTTACTTCCCGCTAAAACCAATGTCTCCACCGCAATGCTTTTCAATTGGTCTTCCGTGATATCAGGCTGAGTCAGCATCCGTTCATAATTTCTGTTTCTGGTAAAGAGATAGAATATCTGAATGATTCTAAAGTATAATTTTTTAATTCCTGAGGGATGTACATTCGCTCCGCTGATAATTAACTTTGATAATAAATACGGATGCCGGTATGCTATGAGCAATCCAATAATTCCTCCGTCACTGAACCCATAGAGAATCGGCTTTTCAATATGCAATTCATTAATAAAACGGACAATATCCTCCGCCATAATCTGATAATCCAGCTTCTTCACCCTTGTGCTTTGACCGTGGCCCCGGCTATCGATTGCGTATACCGTAAAGTTATCCTTTAACCGTTCCGTCAATACATTAAATATTTTATGACTCTCACCATTCCCATGCAACAGGATGATAGGCCGGCCTGCGCCTATCTTCTCATAATACAGTTCAATATCATTGATCCTTACAAGCATAATGCACCTCCTATTTAATGAGTGCTATTATTAACAGTCACAACGGATAAAATATGTTATAACTCCATTGTTTAAGTATATAATATTACAACATCCATATTCTGTAAAGAAGATGTTAATACCGTCCGTCGATTCTTCTTATGATTTGTATCGCCGGTCGGTATTCCCATAGCGGTTTTCTCCATATCTCCAGGAATTAGCTCACTGTGATAAATCATACTTCACTTATCCATACCTGTATACAGCTTATAGATAATATCACTTGCAGCTTGGCTGCTTTTATACACGCCAATATACGGTTCCTCCATATAATACCTGCTGCCTTCCGAATAAAGACATAATGTCCTTCTATCATCTTGAAGATTAAGCTTGATAACAAGATAATTGCTTTGAATCGGGTAGTCATGGACCGATTGGATAATGGTTTTTCGTGCACCGGAAAGGGCAGAAATAACTGTTTCAATTTGGCTTGCATCTGTTACACTGATTTCACCTGACGCCTTTCTATCAGTAAAATACTCCATATCCATTGAAAGTATATCCGATGCAGGGGGAAGCTCAAGACTCTCAGGCGGATTCATCAACAGGAAAACAGTTACCAGGATGACCGCAGCGATTAATATAATCAGCATTTTTAATCCAATCTTCCTATAGCCGGGCGCATTCTTTACCCGTTCCTTCTCATTATCCGCCATCACAGCCTCCCCCTATATTCATCGATCAATTATCCGCCTTATTGCTCCAGCTCATGATTAATGGCTGTAACTCAGCCATGCTCCATTATATTCTAATAAAATAATAATTTACATAAGTAATAATTCCCGTCCATAATTTCATTCTTCTTCCTTCGTTACAGCGGAAAGTGCCGCATCAATATATTCCACTAACTTTTCTCTTGGAATACATAGCTGGCATCCTCTGACCCCGGCACTGACCGTAATCTCTTCGAACAAAATCGCTGTCTCATCCATATAAGCCGGGAATTTCTTCTTCATACCGATGGGGGAACAACCGCCCCTGATATAACCGGTAACAGGCAGCAGCTCCTTGACCGGGAGCAGCTCAAGCTTCTTATCTCCAATAACGGCTGCTGCCTTTTTTAGATCAAGCTCCGTATTGACAGGGATGCAGAATACCACATACCCCTTCTTCTCTCCCCTGGCGACCAGTGTCTTAAATACCTGTTCCGGAGGCATCCCGATCAATTCCGCCACATGCTCTCCCCCCAGGTTATTCTCATCCACTTCATATTCGATGGGTTTATAAGGGATCCCTGCCTGGTCTAATAACCGCATTACATTGGTCTTTATCATAATAATCCGTTCCTTCTATAATATATCGTAAGCCGGCAGTACACATATAACCCGTTTTGTACCTGCCAGGCATTTTATGCAATGCTTATTTATATCCTTTGAGATTAAAAAGCTTATTACAATTTCCTGATCTCCTCCACCTGCTCATGGAGAGGCTTGCGGACCTTCTTTCTGGTTACCTCCACAAGACCAAGGGCTGTCATGTCAACCAGGGTAGTCTTCACCGGGTCCTTCTTAAAATAATCTTCAAGCTCCGACATTAAAAGCTCCTGATCCTTTTTAAGCTCCATATCGATAAAATCAATGATGATGATTCCGGACAGGTTGCGAAGCCGGATCTGTTTCGCGATTTCCTTCGCCGCTTCTCTGTTTACCTTAAGGAATGTCTCCTGCACCTTTTTCTTACCGGCCACAGCCTTCCCGGTGTTAACATCAATCACCGTCAGGGCTTCCGTAGGCTGAATTACCAGTGTTCCGCCGGATTTCAGCCATACCATGGGGCGGGTGGCATCATTCAGCTTCTCCTGAATGCCGTACAGATTCGACAGGCATAAGATATCATCCTTATAGAATCGAAGCTTTTCCATATCCTCCGGTTGAAAAGCCTCCAGGAAATCCTTCATATTCTTATACAGCTCCTCATCATCCGTGATGAACTCTTCCACATTATCCGTATAACTGTCCCGCAGGTCACAGATATAATTGGGAGGCATCTGATAAAGACAGGAAAACCGGCTTTTATGAACACCATACCTTCTTATGCCTTCATAGGATGCGATCAGCTTTTGAATTTCATCAATGATCTTATCTTCCGGTATACAGGCAGCGTTGGTCCGGATAATAAAGCCGTATTCCTTATGCTGGTAACGCTTTGCAATCTCCTTCAGACGTTTGCGTTCCTTTTCCTCCGTTATCTTCGCCGAGACTCCGATGGATGATTTGCCATAAGTCAGCGCAACATACTTCCCTGTAAAATTTAGATTCGAGCTTACCACCGGTGCTTTAGTCTTGACATCCTCCTTAACAACCTGTACGATCAGTTCATCACCTATCTTCACCGTAATCTCCTTAAGGGCAGTCTGGCCGGCATTATAATCCTGTTCTCTTGCCATAATCGGATACCTGTTCTCACTCAGAGAATAATAACACATCCTGCCGTCCTCTATCTCGATAAAGGCAGCATTGATATTCTTAATTATATTCTTCACCTTGCCGAGATAGATATTGCCCAGTATAGCCTCTTCTTCCGATGCATTCAGGGACACCTGCACCATGTCCTTACCTTCAAAGAACGCAGAAATAATTATGTTATTATTTTTTGTGATAACTAATCGATTCTCCATTCCCAGTTCCTCCGATATTTATTTTAATATATCATATTTATACGAAAAACCATATTATGATTTTGTGACGGCTTCTTCTCTTTATCACAGCTCATTATCTGTCAACCGTATTTAAAGCGGCCAGCTTTCCGGTATCCGGTTCTTTCGTATATACCTCCAGACGGTGCACCTGCCAGGCGAACTTATTAAAGGGAACACCAATATCCTCACAGAAAGCTTCCATTACCAGCTCGGGTTTTAAGTTCGCACTGCTTCCGGTATCAACCTGCAGGTATACCATAATTTTGTTCTCGTACCGGTCTGCTACGCTTTCATATTTTATTTCAGATATATCAGCCGCATGTCTGCTTACAGTCATCTCTTGCAGTTTGTCTACATAATCTTCTTCTGTAAACGCAACCAGACTGATCATAGGCTTGATATCCACAGCTTTTTCCGACTTCTTTGTTTTCTTGCCGATTACGATCTCCGGCTTCCCATAGAAATGAACAAATGCTTCTTCAAATTCCTTCTGTGACCGGATATCCTCACTTATCCGGTACCCGTCCTTCAGTGAGACAAGATAGTCTGCGGAAGCCACCAGGGACATGGCAGTTACTGTCTTCGTATTAAATTCAGGCTCCAACAGCGGATGGTAATCGACGATCCGAAAGCCCTCGGTAAGCGCTTGATTCATACGCCCAATCATAACCTCCGGGGCTTCACCGGATAATAGCTGCACATCCAGATATTCCGCATCGCTGGTCAATCCGACTCCCAGCGGTGCGGCAAAGGACATGATCTGATGGGGACTGAAGCCTTTACTGTATTCATTATCTATCTCGGCCCTGCGGAAGGCTTTCTGGAAATACCGCATAACATCAAGGTGTCCGATGAATTTCATAGCCCCGTATTTCTGAAACTTAATTCTGGCTTTCATAGGTGACCTCCTCTTTAACCGTTACGCAGCTTTTATCTGCTGCCTTTATCCCTTCAGGATTTTGGCCGCCTGAATAAGGTTCGGCCTCCTTGCAGCCGTCAGGGCGTTTCTCATCGGCATCCGGATTTTCCCTGCACTCATAACATACTCCCCCGCCGAAGGATTTGACTCCGCAGTGAAAGCAGGCGATACGGCAATTGGGTGTGACCTTTTCTCCCTTCGCTCTTTTATATTCACGAAGAAGGAACTCCTTGGTAACACCGGTATCGATGAAATCCCAGGGAAACAGCTCATCCTCGGCTCGTTCTCTACTGTTGTAGAACTCAATATCCAGACCGTTATCCTCAAAAGCCTTCAGCCATTTGTCATAATGGAAGAACTCGCTCCAGGAATCATAAAGGCATCCGGACTTATATGCATCATAGATCACTTTACTGATCCTGCGGTCGCCTCTTGCCAGAACGCCTTCGAGAACCGTAACCTTTGCTTCATGCCAGTTATAGGTGATGCTCTTGCGGTTTAACTGTTCATTCATCCGGTCACGAAGGAAGCGGGCTTTCTGAATAAATTCTTCTCCCGTATCCATTCTGCACCACTGGAACGGAGTAAACGGCTTGGGTACGAAGAAGGAGGTACTGGAGATGATACTGACCTTACCGTTTCTCCGGTCTTTTGGAATGGTATAATATTCTCTGGCAATACGGTCGGAAAGAATCGCAATTCCCTCGATATCCTCTCCGGTCTCCGTAGGAAGTCCCAGCATAAAATAAAGCTTAACCCGGTTCCAGCCGCTCTCAAAAGCTTTCATGGCCCCTCCCAGAATGGTTTCCTCGGTCAGCCCCTTATTGATCACATCCCGGAGTCTCTGGGTACCGGCCTCCGGTGCAAAGGTCAGGCTGCTCTTCCGCACATCCTGTACCTTACTCATAACATCCAGTGCAAAGGCATCAATTCTAAGGGACGGCAGAGAGATATTCACTCCCTTGGTCCCAAATTCATCGATCAGGAAATATACCAGCTCCTGCAGCCTGGAATAATCACTGGAGCTCAGGGAGCTTAAGGATATCTCCTCATGACCGGTGGACTTTAACATCTCATAGGCACATTTCTTAAGATATTCCAGACTTCTCTCCCTGGTGGGACGGTAAATCATCCCTGCCTGGCAGAAACGGCAGCCCCTGATACAGCCCCGCTGGATCTCAAGTACCACCCTGTCCTGGATTGCCTTAATAAACGGAACCACAGGCTTCGTCGGATAATACCCTTCACTGAGGTTCATCTCTACCTGCCTTTTAACTTTCACAGGTGCAGCCGGATTGTTCGGTGTAATACTCCCGATGGTTCCGTCCTCCTTATAATCCACGTCATAAAAGCAGGGTACATACATACCTTCAATACGGGCCACCATTTCCAGATATTCTTTCCTGGTCTTACCCGCCTTCTTACATTCCTTATATGCATCAAGCAGTTTGCTATATGAGGTCTCGCCTTCTCCCATATAGAAAAAATCAAAGAAATCCGCCACAGGTTCCGGATTATAGCTGCAGGGTCCTCCTCCGATTACGATGGGATCCTCCTCCGTACGGTCTTTGGCATAGATCGGGATCCGGGACAGCTCTAAAATCTGCAGAATATTGGTATAGCACATCTCATATTGCAGTGTGATCCCAAGAAAATCAAAATCCTTAACCGGATCCTGGCTCTCCAGCGCAAATAAAGGGATATCCCTCTCCCTCATCACCTTGTCCATATCCATCCAGGGAGAATAGACCCTCTCGCAGTACGTATCCTCTCTTCGGTTAATGATATCATATAAAATCTGTATCCCCAGATGTGACATTCCGATCTCATATACATCAGGGAAACACATGCAAAAGCGTATATCCATCTCAGCCGGATCCTTAACCTGGCTGTTCACTTCTCCTCCAATATAGCGGGCAGGCTTCTCGACGGTCAATAATATTTCATCCGATAATGCTAATTTCCTCATGTTTCCTCCAAGTGCTTTATTACATTCGCCGCATTACATTCCTGTCTGCGAAAGCACGCTCTTTATCTTAATAGCCAACCGGTCGAAACATGTTATTTTCGACGTATGATTGTTATTATAACTGATATGTAATCAAATTACAACGAACAAAACCGCTGCTACTGACATGGGAATAAGCGTGGCACCTTGTCTGAAGCACCACGCTGATCGTATGGGATGATTTGAATTCAAGCTATTTTAACCAGGTGACCAGTTTATCTTCCAGCGCCTGGAAGGTATCATTGGCCGTAACATATTCCTGTATCATGTCCGGTGTGAGATTGCCTATCTCAATATCAAATTTATCGATAATGAAGATAAACAGGAATAATACAATCGCACATGCCATGCGGATAATCAGGCTGTGGTATGCCGCCAGCTCCTGCGGAGAATTCTCCTCATGTGCGGCTGCATTGTCATAAGCATTAAATAAGCCCAGCATTCTGGATTTTCTCTGATTTTGATCCGGCCCCTGCGTATCCGTCTCCATATAATTCGCATCGTAAGGCCTGCAGTATACCTGGGAATCACTCATCTGGCGAAGGCATGCTTCCCTTGCCTGTCTTATATATTCAGCCCGGGAGACGGTTATCTGGGAGTCGCTTATGTAATCATTCGAAACCAATGGATATTCTTGTTCTGAAGCCATGGATGACTTTTTATCCCCCGGCTTTTCTTCCGCTGCCCTAACTGCGGCAGGTAATTTACCTTTATCAAACACCCTTCCTGTTAAAAACAGATTCTCATTTATGTTATTTGATAAATTTTTCTCTATCTGGCGGACCATCGTATCTTCATTCTGGATATCCATAGGGTGCCTCCTTTCGATTGGATGCTGGCTGTATCAGGACAAAGCATCGTCCGTTATCTGATTCATTATATTGATATCAGAGATAACTTATGACAAGCATCCTGCAAATCCCGAAAGAATCTGCCTATGACAAAACTATTGCTTATTCGTGTTAACCTGTATACAACGGCATCACCCTGCACCGGCTTAACAGCTAATCCATCAGAACTGTAATTAATAAGACTTAAGATACTGTACTGCGATCTGTGTCCGGTGCTCCAGCCCAGTCTTCTCAAGAATGGTACTGATATGGTTACGGACCGTTCCGTTGGTCAGATATAATTGATCACAGATATCCTTGTTCGATAATCCGTCTGCAATTAACTTCACAATCTCAAGCTCCCTTGGAGACAGTAATTCTTCGAACATATTCTTCCCTGAGGAATTGGCAGACACTCTTCCCCGGATGAATTCCAGTACATCTGCCTGGAATACCGTACCTCCTGCATGGATCACACGGATCGCTGACAGAATCCGTTCCGCAGGACTGTTCTTTAATATATAGCCGTTTACTCCGGCCTTTAAGGCTCTTAAGATCAGCTCCGGTTCATCGAAGGTGGTAAGTAATAACGGGATCGACAGCTTTTCTTCCAGTATAAGCTCTGCCGCTTTGATTCCATCCATCACCGGCATACGGATATCCAGCATAATCACATCCGGCTTTGATTCCCTTGCCAGCTCGACAGCCCGTTTCCCGTCCGATACGGCTCCCAGGAATTCAAGATCCGGCTGTGTCTCTATGATCATCTTAAGCCCCTCCCTGATGATTGCATCATCATCGGCTATTAATATTCGTATCATGATATCCCTCCTATATTACATCGCATATTATACCATATTCACAGGTTCATATGGTATCGGCACTTTGTGCCGGTGATGCGCACTCGCTTTGCTCGGCGCGGTATAATGTCTGCCGACATTATACCCTAGCAGGTGAATATATTCGTTACCGCAAAGCTCCGCTCCCCCTTATGAAAGAAGCACCGTCCCCTGGCACCTATGGTCCGCTCTTCCATGGCTTCCAGTCCCAACCCCTTTTCATAACCTTCCCCGGATGTACCGTTATCCTTATACTCCACTTTAATTATCTTCTTAAATACTTCTATCGTAAGAGTAAATACAGTTGCATTGGAATGCTTCAGTACGTTGGTAAGGCATTCCTTCAGATTATCATGGATACAGGACCATATCTCCAGGGATATCTCATTGAGTTCACCTGAGGTTCTCAGTTCGGCAGCCTTATTATAAGTAACCTTGAATTCTTCAAGGGTTGCCTTGATGTCATTAATACCGATCAGATACGGGGTTGTTCTCTCGTCACGCAGGGAAGCCCTGATCTCATCCACGCCCTCACGCAGGTTATTGATGGATTTCCCGATACTTTCAGCTGCTTTCTCCGGCTGATCCTTAAGAATCATCATGGATGCCTCCAGCATTATGATGCTTCCTGAGATACCGTGCCCCAGCTGGTCATGAATCCTTGCTGCGATACGGTTTCGTTCTTCAATGGACGCCGTATACTTCAGAGTCCGGTTCAAGCCCTTTATATCTGTGATTTTCTGATTCAGCTCCAAAAGGGCTTCCCTCTGCCTCTCATTCATCTCCTTATATATCTTAAGCTTGATCAGCAGAACTCTGCCAAGCATCAGCATCAGCAATAAAATACCGGAGATAACCATAGCATTCTGCTTCGGTTCAAAAATCATGGCGGATAATAGGATTACGATGCCCATAATAGAATAGAACATATCAGAATCGACGGCAATATCCAGCAGCTGCAGGATTATCAAAATAATAAGGGGATAATATATCTCTGCTCCCAGCATAAAACAAGCAATCATGGCAACCAGATTCGTTGCCATGACTGCTTTGTCCTGCTTTTTCCCAAATACTTTATTAATCAGCACCTCCAGCAAAAACAGGCAGAGGAAACTGAGGGTCGTTATTAATAACAGATTAATATCGGCATTCCTCGGACTTAAGGTGATTACCGATGCGATCAGGGCTGCTGTTTTGACGATAAAATAAAGCAAGGATTTTTCCATGATAAGGCTCTCCTTATAAATAAGGTAATCACATATCCGTTCTGTTATTTTGTCTTAAAGCTCTGTGAGAACAACACGGCCCCGATCAGTAAAGAAAGGATGGAGAACAGGATAAGTATCGTTATATTCGGCAGGACATTCGCCGTATTATCAGCCTGAAGACTGCGGAAGGCATCCATAAACCAGAATTGGGGCATCACTTTCGCAAGGTTTTGCAATGTCTTCGGTGCAAGCTCTATGGGAAAATATGCACCGCCCAGGATACAGCCGATTGTAGAGAAACCGATGATAACGGTGGTTGCTGCATTCTTTGAATTCAATACAATCGCAATCGCCACGGAAAAGCAGACGGTAAATACCGCGAACAATCCCATAATTAATATAATCAGCTGCATTGGTATCCCCGTATCAATCTCTGCCAGATAGAGATATCCGCAGAAAATCCCGATCTGCAAAAAACACAGGAACAATCCCAATAATCCGGTACCGATAATATACTGGACCGGTTTTACCGGTGTTATCTGTATTCTGTTATATACTCCCGACTGTCTGTCATCCAATACCATAAATGCTAGGAAGGCGCTGAAGGCAAAGATGATCATCAGGTAGAAGCCTATGGCTATAAGAAACCCTTCCTTATTGACCAGCTCTTTCCGGTCAATGCTCACAGCGCTTTGGGTAATCGGTATGTCATAGCTGCTGCGCTCAGCCAGCAGCCGGTCAAAAACAACGGGATCCCCGGCAGCACCTTTGCTTAAAATTGCTATACTGCTCATATAACTATTGATATAGACTTCGATAAAAGCAGCATTCTCATAATCACTCATGGAAGTAATAATAAGATCTTCTTTTCCGCCGGAAGCATATTGCCCGTAAAAGTTCTCAGGTATCTCAATTATAACTGATATATTCTTATCAAGCAACTCTCTGGATAATTCATCATAGGAATAATCTTCTAAAACCTCATACTTCAGATCCTGTGTCAGATATGCTTTAAAATCCTCGGACAGTACACTTTGATCATAATCGATGATCCCTGTTTTAACAGGTAAGAGTATTGCATCTGCCGACAGATTGCCAATGACCCAAATTATAAGGCATAGTATGGCGGTACTGCCAACGGACAGGAGGACAGCAAGCTTATTACGACGGATATTGGTCAATGTCAGCTTGAATATTTTCTTCATCGCTCCTCCTCCTTTCTATGGAACAGAAATGCACCTGCGGCCAAGGCTGCAAGCATAACTGCGATACTGATCACAATAACATAACTTGCCTTTTCATAATTTCCGAAGACAGCCAGGTCAAAGGCCGCCTGCTGGATCTGATAGATGGGCATCAGATTCGATATCCCCTCAATATACATTTCCTTAGCGTATGTTCCTCCAAAAAACATTATGATCCATAACACCGGCATTATAACTGCCGTAGGATTTCCCTTTATGAATATCCCCACGAAAGCTCCCAGAGCAATCATGCAGAAGGTCATAATAAAGAACATAAGGAAAAGATAGAGATTGGCCGCTAAGGTTGCGGCATAATGAGCCTTGAATACGATAACACTGACCGCCATAATCAGTATGATCTGCATAAATACCTGCGGTGTCATGCCTAATATTTTCTGGAAAAACAATAAAATACGATTCTGGGGCGTGATGATCAGCCGGTTAATTGTCTTGCTTTTACGCTCCCCGACAAATGCTCCCGCACCCACCAGCATACTTAAAAAGCAGACCATGGCAAGCATGGATACCGCATAATAGTCAATCATGCTGCGTTTTATACCCAGATCCTTCTGCACCACATAATCCTCCTGCAGGCTGCCCAGGTCTGACAGTACTGCCGGATTTTCTTCCATTACGGTAAGAAGTGCCTTATCGGTTTGTATGAAGCTGTTGAAGACGGCGTTGACCGCTCTGTTTTTTGTGGCATTCGTACCCTCATAAATCATTATCTCCATGGGCTCCCCCGTAAATACTACCGCCGCCGTGATCTCATCTTTTCCGGCAAGCTCCTTTGACTTCTCTATATCATCTGTTTTTACAAGATTCAGCTGGCTGTTTCCTTCACCGGCTGTCTGTATAAAGCTTTCTGCAGCCGCTTTCTGATACACATCCTTTGTATCCATCTGATAATGAATCGTCATGGTTCCTATGGCTTCCTCCGCCTGGTCCATGGAACCGAGCAGATTGCCCAGAAGAAATATCAAAATCAGGGGAAACATAAAAAAGAAAAACATATTGGACTTATCACGAAGGAATTCCTTCGTATCTTTTATTACTATCTGAAACATAATAATTACCACACCTCTCTTTAAAATCTGTAATAAGTGCGCCGGTCACCTTAGTTCATGCCCGGTCAAGGTCAGGAACATGGTATCCAGATTCGGCATCTCCGTCTTAATATTGACGATCGGAAGGCCCGTGGATATGAATTGCTCCAAAATCCTTGATATATTGCTCTTAACAATGGAAATATCGATTCTTATGATATTATCCTCTACCGCTACTGCCCTTACATCCGGCATGGTTCTCAGCTTTTTCTTCAGGTCGTCGGTTTCAAAGCCTGCGGTCAGCTTCGTCTCAAGGTAGATGGACTGGACATCGGTAACCAGGGACACCAGCTCCTGCTTCGTACCGCTGGCTACCAGCTGTCCCTTGTCAATGATGGCAATTCGGTCGCAGATCTCCTCCACCTCATTCATATAGTGTGAGGTATAGATGATGGTCGCTCCCCGTTCCCGCAGGATCTGGATTGATTTTAATATATGCTCTCTGGACTGTGCATCTACACCGACGGTAGGCTCATCCATAACGATCAGCTTCGGTGAGTGTGCAATCCCGCAGGCAATATTTAATCTCCTTTTCATACCGCCTGACATCTGCTTCGGTCTCATGCCGTGCCGGTCGGATAACCCGACAAATTCCAAGGCTTCCCTGGCAGAGCCTGCCAGGGCCTTTCCTTTCATTCCATATAAAGATGCGAAGAATTTGACATTCTCAAGGGCACTCAGATGATCGTATACGGCGATGTCCTGGGGAACCATTCCGATTACCTGCTTGATCCTCATCTTATCCTTGCGGATATCCAGCCCATCGATCCGGATATCTCCTTTGTTAAAATCACATAAGGTGGTAATTACACTCAGTGTGGTTGATTTGCCTGCACCGTTGGGACCCAGTAACCCGTATATTTCCCCCGTATCCACCGTAAAGCTCAGATTATCAACAGCACACAGCTCCCCATAATTTTTTGTGAGATTTTTTACTGATACAAAATATGACATTCTTATCCCTGTTCCTTTCTTATCACCTGTAAGCCAGCCGGCAGGTGTAGATTTATTCTTTTATTAAAATTCTTTACTTCGTTGAATTAATCATACAGAAAACTTCAGGAATAGGGAAGTGACTGCTGTTATATCCTGACTATGACATTTGTCATAGGGTCTATATGCATAACCCGCGCCGGCCGGTGGCAATACGGCAGTTAACATTACTTAAGGGATGCTCGATATATCTGCTTTTATCCTTGTTAACTTAAGTCTTTATTGAATATCTGCATTTTTGTGTTATACTGTTAAATAATGATAAATTCATAACATTTCTATATCTGCAAGGAGGAAGACTATGTCTGACAATGTATACGACATACTCAAAGAGCGTGGGTTCATCGAACAGTGCACCCATGAGGCTGAAGTTTACGAATTATTAGGAAAGGAAAAAGTGACCTTTTATATAGGCTTTGATGCTACCGCAGACAGTTTGACCGCAGGACATTTTCTTACAGTAATGGCTATGATGCATATGCAGCGTGCCGGCCACAAACCCATCGCCCTTCTGGGCGGAGGGACTACCATGATCGGTGATCCCACGGGCAAGTCCGATATGCGTACTCTTATGACCATGGAAACCATCCAGCATAATGCGGACTGCTTCCAGAAGCAGCTCTCCCGCTTTCTGGATTTTGAGAACGGGAATGCAATTGTCGCTAACAATGCGGACTGGCTGCTGGACTTAAACTATGTGGAATTCCTGCGGGAGATCGGAATTCATTTCTCCGTGAATAAGATGCTTACCGCTGACTGCTACAAGCAGCGTATGGAGAAGGGTCTCACCTTCTTTGAGTTCAACTATATGCTGATGCAGTCCTATGATTTCTGGAAATTAAATAAATTATACAATTGTACCATGCAGCTAGGCGGTAACGACCAGTGGTCCAACATCCTGGGAGGTGTGGATCTGATCCGCCGCAAGGAGCAGAAACCTGCCTTTGGTCTTACCTTCAAGCTCCTTACCACCAGTGACGGCATTAAGATGGGCAAGACCATGAAGGGCGCCGTATGGTTGGATCCGAATAAGACAAGCCCCTATGAATTCTATCAGTACTGGAGAAACATCGAGGATGTTAAGGTTGAAGAATGCCTCGGACTTCTTACCTTCCTTCCTATGGATGAGGTCAGAAGGCTCGGTGCCTTGAAAGATTCCGAGATCAACCATGCCAAGGAAGTACTCGCCTTCGAGATCACGAAGATTGTTCACGGGGAGGAAGAAGCAGCCAAAGCACAGGAAGCTGCCAGAGCTCTGTTCGGCGGCGGCATGAAATCCGAGGATATCCCGACGACTGCCTATCCTGCTTCCCGCTTTGCAGAAGGTATCGATCTGATCACCCTGATGTGCGATGCAAAGCTTGCGAC
>JAFADH010000179.1 GCA_023424995.1 Bacillota bacterium
TCATTAATTATTAATTGGTAATAAAAAAATGTTATTATGTTGAATTCTGTAAGAATGACTTTGTAAATTGTATGCTCATGATTTATAATGAAAGATAGAGTAGAAAAAGAAAAGTCATGGCCATCACCACAAAAAATCCATGAAATTCAAAATAACAAATATATACAATACAAGGTCGGCTTATTACAACAAACTAAAGGCAGTGTATTGCTGCGCTATACGTTCGGAAAGGAACCAGAGACTAATGCAATAAACTCAAATTGCTTGCAAAAGCTGTTACCAATGTAGAAAGAATGAACTTAAATAAAGATATAAAGATTGGTATTAAGCAAATCAATGATAAAAACAGAATATAATTACAAGTAAAGCTTGTCTAAGGAGATTACATGGAATTTAAATGGATAAGGCCCGACAATAAAGATTTTCGTGTTATTGAATATACGATAGAAGCTGGAGATCCCATATATCAGTTGTCATTAGAAAAGGCGAATTCATTGGCTAAGGATATGAATAAAAATTCACCGTCCGGTGAAGTGAGGGATGAAAATACAATACTTGCAAATTGTTTTGCGGGGTGTATAACTGAAAATGCAGTAATTATGAGATTAAACGATTATGCAGAATTTAGGAAAAAGAATATACATGCAAAAGCTACTGATTTTGATAAAAAACGAGATTCTGACCAGATTGATATTATTGTCTGTAAGAAGGATAAAGCTGGTGATCAATCCAAATCGGTTACGATAGAAGTAAGGTCATCTTATGCCAGAGTACAAAATAATTATAAGCGGTATACAGAATGGTTTTCTATTGTGGGAAATTATGTAACCGAGAATAAAATGCGAGAGCTAATAAAGGATTATTATATTACTGTTATATTTAATTTTCCACAAGATAAAATGTATGAAAAGATGATTTCTGGAGAACCCATCAGCTTGCAAATTGCAGCTGGTTGTAGCAAAGAATTCTTGGAAGAGAATGGTACAACAGATGATTTGAAGAATAATGGTGCGGTGTATAAGGTTATAAAACCATTGGTCAAGGGATTTCCGGTGAATCAGGTTATGAATCAAATTTTTAAAAAATTGGATATCTAATACAGAAGGAGATACATATGGAATATAGAAAAGTAAATCAACAGATTAATGACATAGTTGATGAAAATATAAAAAAATTGGAACAGCTCTTTCCATCGGTTGTTAGAGACGGAGAGATAGACTTTGAAGCGCTTAGAGAAGAATTTGGGCAATATAGTGAAGTGAGCAGTGAGAAATATGAAATGAATTGGGTCGGTAAGAAAAATGCAAAGAAGGTCGCACAAGAAGATTGTGTTGGGAAAACATTAAAGTATATTCCAGGGGAAGGCAATGAAGAAGAATTGACAAAGAACCTGTATATAGAAGGTGATAATCTGGAAGTACTGAAACTATTAAGACAGAATTATTACGCATCCGTTAAGGTAATATATATTGATCCGCCGTATAATACAGGAAATGATTTTGTATACAACGATTCGTTTGATATGGAGGAACATGGCAGTGAAGTGGCGGAAGGCAACAAAAGTGATATGGGAGAGCGATATACCGTAAATACTAAATCAAAAAATAGATATCATGCGAATTGGTTAAATATGATCTATCCACGTTTGAAAATTGCAAAAGACTTACTAAGAGAAGACGGTGTCATATTTATTTCTATAGATGATAATGAAGCGAATAATTTAATTAAAGTGTGTAACGAAATATTTGGAGAAGATAATTATGTTGCCGGTTTTCCGTGGAGAAAAAGAACTGCCAAGTCAGATGTACCATTTGGAGTTTCACAAGATTATGAACAGATAGTATGTTATGCCAGATCCGGAGCATTTGAGGCAAGTATAGAGGGGAAGGAGAGAAAATATTATGTTAGTAATGATTTCCCAAACAGACCTTGGAGAATACATGATTTGACAAAACAGACAACAGCCGGTGAAAGGCCAAATAGCTATTTTACGATAGTGAATCCGAAAACAGGAGAAAAATACCCTGCAAATCCTAATGCAACATGGAGAATCACTGTGGATACCTTCGATGATTATTATAACAGCGGACGAATTGTATTTCCGGGTGATTATGATTTTTTAAAAATTTCTAAGCCTGTTTTAAGGTATTGGAAGGAAGATGATGTTAAAAAAGCAGGAGATAACTTTGGACGAGTAGCGGTAAGCACTCATTTGCCGGAAAGTGTTGGTATGTCTCAAGACGGAACTAAGGAAATTACGGAATTATTTAATGCTAAGGTATTTAATTTTCCTAAACCGGTCTCATTACTTAAGTTTTTGTTATCAATAATAAATTGTGATGACGCACTTGTTCTGGATTTCTTTTCGGGCTCGGCATCTATGGCACATGCAGTTATGGAAATAAATGCAGAAGATGAAGGTCATCGACGATATGTGCTGGTTCAACTTCCGGAAGAATGTGAAGAAAACTCGGAAGCATACAAGAATGGCTATAAAGATATATGTGAAATTGGAAAAGAACGCATACGTCGTGCAGGAAAGAAAATAAAAGATGATTACCCTGATAGAAATGTTGATACTGGGTTCCGGGTATTCAGAGTTGCAGATACAAATATTAAATGGAATTCCTTAATAGATATCGGCCAGTTAGACATTACTCAACTCGAAATGACACCTGACCTTGCTGATTTCATGCCGGGAACAAAGGATATTGATGTTGTTTATGAATTAATGCTGAGGCAGCGTGATGTCACATTGTCAGAAACTCTGGAAAAGTTAGAGGATATTGGAGGACGCACTTATCTGTATGCGAGCGGTTATCTTGTATGTCTGGAAACAGTCATTACAGAAGAAATCGTCGATAAGCTGGCAGCAATTGACCCGCTTCCGATTAAATTTATATTCAGAGATTCGGCATTTAAAGATGATATTGCATTGAAAGATGAAACATTCCGAAGATTAAAGGTTCTTATCGAGAAAAATTCCGGAACCGGCAAGCAATCATATACTGTGGAATTTATCTGAGGAGGATCGAATTATGGGAAAACGTGTTGCGTTCCGGTTCAGTGATGACTTGGATTATCAGCTGCAGGCTATCAATTCTACAGTAAATCTTTTTAAAGGATTATCCAGGCAGACAGATGGTATCTATCGTCCGAATCGTATCAGAAAAACGGGTGAAGGAGACCCTGTTCGAAATATTGATATAGTAGCAGGAAGCAGGTTATTAGAGAATCTAAGAGGAATTCAGCTTTCAAACAATTTGTTTGCAGACAATGCGCTTGCGGATGGTTATAACTTTACAATTGAAATGGAAACTGGTACAGGTAAAACCTATGTGTATCTGCGTACCATTTTGGAACTTTACCGGGAATATGGATTTAAGAAGTTCATTATCGTTGTTCCTTCAATTGCTATCCGTAAAGGTGTTGAAAAATCCATGGAGCAGCTTCAGGACCACTTTAAGCGTTTATATAATATGGATATTGCTAAGCATAGCTTTATCTATGATAGCGGCAATCCAAAACAGGTTGGCTCCAAACTGGTTGAAAGTAATGATCTGAGTATCTGCGTTATGAATATACAGGCATTTAACAAGGATACCAATAAGATTCGTGTTGAGGATGAGTACGGCCAGATTATATGGGAAGACATCAAATATATCAAGCCGGTAGTAATTATCGATGAGCCGCAGAAGATTGAAGGAACAAAGAAAAATAAGTCAAAATCACTGAAGGCAATTGAAGAATTACAGCCCTTGTTTGTTCTTAGGTATTCTGCAACACATAAACAATTGTTTAATCAGGTCTATAAGCTCGATTCTTATGCAGCGTATCAGAAAGACCTTGTAAAAAGGATTGAGGTTAAGACGGTACACGGAATAATACCAAAAGATTATCCTTATATTCGTTATGTGTCTTTTACTTCTGATTTGAAGGCAAGGATTGAGATATTCAAACAGGAACAGGGAGGAGTGATCCGTTTTAAGAAAGTGGATGTGCGTGGCGGAGCTTCTCTTGATGAGCTGTCGGGTAATCTGCCGCAGTATAAGAATATGAGTATAACAGAAGAACCGCATAAGCTGAAGCCTCTGGCAGTTTCTGCAATGGATAAAATTATTCATCTGGAACAAGGACACAGCAATTATGAAATAGTAAAAAATGAGGCTATCCGCATCCAGATCAGGCTGGCAATTAAGAATCATTTTGAAAAGCAGCTTGCCATCCTCCGAAAAGGAAGAAAAATTAAGGCTCTTACACTGTTTTTTATCGACTCTGTAGATAAGGTGCGTGATAACACCGCTCCGGACGGCAGAGGTGAATACCTGCGTATTTTTGATGAAGAATACGAAAAAGCCATAGAAATATATGGCGCAGCCATCGAAAAGAACATAGAGTATTTTCCGGACTATAAAAATGTTCAGGCGGTGCGGGAAGGTTATTTTGCGATGGATGCAAAGAAAAACATAGTTGAGATTGAAGATTGGGATTCTTCGGCAGATGATGCTAATACAAATGTAAAAGCGAAATCTCAGGAAGACATCGACAGAGGAATCAGCTTGATTCTGGAAAAGAAAGATGAATTGATTTCTTTTGAGGAGCCGCTGGCATTTATTTTCTCTCATTCTGCTTTACGTGAAGGCTGGGATAATCCGAATGTGTTTACCCTTTGCACTTTAAAAGCCGGAGGTTCGGATATTGCAAAGAAACAGGAAATTGGACGAGGCTTGAGGCTGCCTGTAGATATTACCGGTAATAGATGCCTTGATGCGGGAATTAATCAGCTGACCGTTATTGCAAATGACTATTATGACCATTTTGCGGAGGCGCTGCAAAAAGATTATAATGATAATATGAACTATGATAAGAATGAGGTTACTGCTGAAGTGCTGATTTCTGCCTTAAAGAATGCAGGAGTACCGGCGCTTAAGATTACTGCAGAGCTCGTAGATACATTTAAACAGGAATTGGTTTCTAATGGTGTTATGAATACATCGAATATTATAAGCGGCACACCGGAACAGACGACAAAGCTCTTTGAAAAATTGCAGTTTAATGATGAAATCCTCGCAGAGCATACGGAAAATATAAAGAAGCAGTTTGTAGAGCTGATGCTTCAAAAAGGCAGCCGAAAGATAGAGGTTCTTAATGGTGATAATGAACCGTATGAGAACCGCGTGCGCTCTTTTGTTTCACAGGATGAATTTAAGGAATTCTATTATAACTTATGCAGCCATCTGTCAAAGAAAACGATATATAAATTCCAAATTGATAAGGATAAGTTCATCAATGATTGTATTAGGGATTTAAATGATTTCCTGCGTTTTATGGGGGCAAAGAATGCTTATGAAATAGAAACAGGGAAAGGAACATTTAATGATTCTGCTATGTTTGTGATGAAAGGAAGCAATTATAAAATCGGCGGAATGGAGATTGATATTACATCTGAGTCAAAAAGTGATTTTGAAATAGCCAATTTCATCATGTTTCATACAATGCTCCCGAGACTGGTAATATTCAAGATTATTAAAGGCATAGAGAGAAGAGAGCTTTTGAATAATCAGGATATTCTGGATGCGGTTACGCAGAAAATCCGTAAGAGGCTTAACGATGCAAAGGCTGAAAATATCACATCGTATGAAGTGATTAATGGTTATGAGAGCGATATTAGAAATATATTTGAATTGGATTCTATCAGTGAAATAGACTTTGAGAAGGATTGGCGCGTGTTCCAAGCCAACGCTGACCGCAGCTGTGCTATGAATGAATATTATAAAATGGATAGCAGGGGAGAGAAGGAATTCGCTGAGAAATTAGAGAATAATCAGAATGTTCTGATGTTCACTAAGTTGAAAAAGGGCGGGTTTGTCATTGATACTCCTTATGGGAATTATTCTCCGGATTGGGCTGTTATATGCCGTAAGGAGGGATTGGAACAGCCGGAGATGGGTATTTACTTCATAGTGGAGACAAAAGCCGGAAAGGCAGATAACACATTACAGACTATGGAGATTAATAAAATTAAGTGCGGCAAATTGCACTTTAAAGCTGTTTCTGACGCAGTAAATTTTGACTGGGTAAGTAGCTATGAGCATTTTAGAGCTAAGTTTGGATTAAGAGAAAGTGAATTAGAATAAGGAAGGTATATTATGGCTGACATAAAATATGAAATCATCAAAGAAACGAGACCGTTTCAAAGTTCGTGTAACGCAAAAAACTGATATAAAGTCTTAATAGTTACTTATGGGCAAGGCCATCTTTTACCGGTTCTTGCCCATGCTTGCATTATAAAAACTGTTTTGGGGTTGTCAAGTAAGACTCCCCTGCGGGCAGTTTTGTGTCACTTGTAAATATATTACATATTTTCCTGTTGGCGTTAATACACCAAGATTTTAGTATTATCAAGTCTGATTTTATCATTTTACAATTCGCTTAAATAAACCATATCCGTTATATCTGCGACACGTATTCTTTTTCCGGTTTTTATATTTAAAATCCCGCAATCATAGCTTTGAATAATACCTTTTATTTCATCGCCGCCGATAAATATTCTAGTCAATTTATCGCATTCCCGGCTGAATATACACTTTTTACCGTGTAGTCTTTCTATAATAAAATTAAAGCCGGCATCAAATTCTTCTGTATCAGTGATACCTTTTTTATTAATAGGCATTTGGATTATGTCGTAAGATTTTACCGCCTTTCTTTTTATAATACACCATTTAGCTTTTCCATGAAGTATCCTCTTCCCATAAAAATATTTATTATCATACCCAAGTATTATTATTTTCCATCCATCTCCCAATAGTGAATTCGCAAAAAAGTTAAATTGTATAATACACCATTTTCCGACAACCGTATTTAATATACCGTCTTCTGTACTGTCTGAATAATTGACGGCTGCTAATGGTATTAATTCTTCGATTTTATCATTTGCTAAATAATCCAGGCTTACGCCAAAAAGCTGCCCTATTATAATTAAATTATCAATATCAGGTAATGAATTTCCTGATTCCCATTTGGACACTGCTTGTCTGCTGACATGGCATCTTTCAGCAATATTCTCTTGTGATAATCCCCTCGTTTTACGGAGTCTTTCCAATTTATCTGCAAATTTCATTTGTAATGCTCCTTCCGGTTAATACTTATATCATAATAAAAACATCATATAATATCAATAAACCGGTACTTTCTTTTGTTAACTGTTAGTTGCAATACGAATTTAACACCACAATATCCGATACTTCTTGCGGCAGGAGATGCAATTCCATTTATCCCCGCAGACATAATAAAAGAAAGTGCGAAAATAATCAAGAAAACAGATCTGGACATGGTCTTAACCGCCCTGCCTCAGGTCTGTTTTTCGTCTCTGTGCCATATCTGCTATGAAAAATCAATAATCGGGACCGGCTTCTCCGTATCCCGCCTCCCTGCCTGTAAAGTACACTATGTCAAGGAACTATACCAATAAACACCTTTAAATTAACATTATATCTGATAATCATTAAAAGCATTGCTCCGAAATTCAGTAGGACTTAAGCCATAGATCTTTTTAAACTGCTTTGAAAAGTAATTTATGTCCTTATATCCCAGCTGGTAGCATATTTCGTAGATTTTCTTTTCGGGATGCTTAAACAGGTATTCTGCCCGGGTCATTTTAATCAAGGTAACATAGTCGTTAAAATGTATTCCGACCTTGGTATAAAAGTTGTTGCTGAGATAGGTATTGTTAATAAAAAACCGGCCGGCGATTTCCTTCAGCTTCAGGTCCGCCTCAGGGTTATCCAGGATATAGGAAATGATCTCACTTAAAAGCTTATCATGAATCAGTGGGCACAGTTTTATGATAACCTGTGCCAGATAAGTGATTTTTCCGATATAAAAAGCTTTATAGGAATCATCATTTCCTTCATGGATATAATCGATTTCTTCGAAGTAGTGGATATGTATATATTTATCCAGCCAGGTATACTCTGCATAGACTGCCATGATCACATTATGGTACATTCTTTTTATGATCAGATCCGCCTTTATCAGATTGTCCTTCATAGCTTCATAAATTCTGTCTATGGTAGTTGTAAATAAAGTTATCAATGATAAATCCTTATCCTTAAAGGAATGAATGATCTGAGTTTCCTCCGAGACGGGATAGATCCAGTCATATTCACCGGAGTCCGAAGCGGCAAAATAGCTGTTCTTAGTGCCGGAAAGGGAAGAAAGATATTTTTTGACCCTCCTTAACAGGGATAGCAGTTCCTTTTCACCGGCGGGCTTAACGAGATAGTCAAAGGCTCCGTATATGATTCCCTGGCGGGCATATTGGAATTCGCTGTACTCGCTCAGAAGAATTACACAAGGACACAGGCTTCCGCTTTTTATCTCACGGAGGAGCTGAAGGCCGTCAATAATCGGCATGCGTATATCGGTAATTACCAGGTCATAGGCGGATTCCCGCAGTAATTTCAGAGCCTGCTTTCCGTTATTTGCCTTTCCGGCTATTTCGAAGCCCGAATGCTCACCCCAGGCATGCATGCGCATTAATTCCATCAAAAAGATTTCCCTGTCATCCACGATCAAAGCTTTATACATACTAAATCACATTCCTTTCGCCGGGACATTCCCATGGCAGCAGTTAAAAACAGATTGCAGGTATCCGGATAATGATCATATCCCATCAGCTAAAGCACGGAGGATTATTTCAGAACGTCCTCCAGCGATATGGAAAAGTAAGTGCAGGCACCCTTGCCGACCTCGCCGGTTATCCACACCCGGCCTCCCAGGCTTTCGATCATTTTCTTTACCAAAGCCAACCCCAGGCCGGTGCCCTCAAAGTCATCCGTGGAATGCATTCTTTGGAACATGCCAAAGAGATTCTCGGAAAATTTCATATCAAAGCCCACACCGTTGTCCCTGATATAAAAGACAGGGGAATTATCCGTATAACGGCAGCCCGCCGTAATGATGCCGGGATTCTTCCCCCGGGTAAATTTTATAGAGTTAGAAAGAATATTGGTAATAACCTGTTTGATCAAAAAACGGTCGCTCAATATATATGGGATCGGACCTTCGAACATCAACTGCAGGTGATTTCCCTGGCAGCCGCTTACAGTCAGCTCGTCGAAGACGGACCGGATCAGCTCCTTAAGATCCACCGGTTCCTTTATGGGCTCTATCTCCGCATATCTGGTATAGTCCAGAAGCTTATTGATCAGAGAAAGGGTATCATTGCAGATACTGCGTATATTTTCAATAAGCTCTACGCCGTTCTTGTCCACAGAAGCTCCGTAATCCTCCAGGAAAATTCTTGCATATCCGTCGATGGCGCGGATAGGAGCCTTTATCTCATGGGAGATACTGGAGTTTAATATCTTTAATTCATTATTGTACTTTTTGGCATCGGCTGTTTTATTGTCAGGGTCGATGCTGTCATCATATCCTAGAATAATTATCACTCCATAATCTGCAGCTGGTCTGCCTTGGCAGTCCTGTCTTTTATATCAAAACTTTTAATTACCGGGTTATCCGTGTCTTGCAGGGAAACTATAACATAACTTAAATTCGGATCAAAAGCAAGACGGATATCCTCCTTGGAGGGTCTTGAGGGAGTGGAAGGGTGGCTGTGAAAATTACCGATCAGCTGGAGTTCTTCCTGCCGTATCTTGGATAAAGCATCAAATTGTTCCCTGATATCCATGGAGAAATGCTCCGGGCTTTCATCTGTATTTTTTAAAAAATAGACCTGCTCTACGGTTTTTATATTATCTGCCGCCGTACCCGCAAGGAGTCCGCAGCTTTCATTCGGCAGGCCCTTCCTGCAATAGGCAAAGATCTGTTCAATCTGGCTTCGTTTAAATATAATCATGTGATTATTTTACACCTCTTATGCGCTCTTTCTCTAATTATTATACAGTAAATGATTATGTAGTAAAAATGGTTTTAATTATAATACCACTCATATGCCCATATGGGAATACTGCGATAAAACCTATATTAAGTTCTATCTGTCAATCATAGATTGTTATTTAAAAAAGTCAATTTCTACAGAAAAAAACAAAAGATTCTCCGACAAAGAACAAAAGATATTCACATTGCCAGAAAAGATGGGGCATTTTATAATGACATTCATAGTTAAAAAACAAAATGTAAATTTCACACAATACCACCTCCGGCTTACAGCTGCGGTGTGTCATAGAGGGGCTGAAGAGATCTTATGGATGAAAAGGTATATAAGGAGCTGAAAAAGGGCGGCTTCATGCGGCAGGTACAGGAAGGGAAATTCTCTCTGAGGCTGAGGGTCGCAGGAGGACAGTTAAAAGCCGATCAGACAGCAAAGATAAGTGAGATAGCGAATCGATACGGGCAGGGCTATATACATATGACCTCCAGACAGGGAATTGAAATTCCCTTTATTGATTTTAAAGATATCGGCGCGGTAAAGGAGGAGCTGGCCAAAGCCGGACTGGAGCCCGGAGCCTGCGGACCGAGAGTCAGAACTATAACAGCCTGTCAGGGCAGCGGGATCTGTACCAGCGGTCTGATCGAGACCAGCGGCCTGGCAAAGGAGCTGGATGCGAAATACTTTGCAAGGGAGCTTCCCCACAAATTCAAAATCGGCATTACCGGATGCAAGAACAATTGTCTGAAGGCGGAAGAGAACGACCTTGGCATCAAGGGAGGCCTGCGTCCGGAGTGGACAAAAGAGAGCTGCACCTATTGCGGTGTCTGTGAAGCGGTCTGCCCGGCGAAATGCATCAAGGTGGATAAAGGGAAGCGTACCCTGGACTTTGATGAGAATCAATGTATTTACTGCGGGAAATGCGTGAAGTCCTGCCCTATGGACAGCTGGACAGGAGTCAGCGGTTATATCACCTTTTTCGGAGGGCTTTTCGGCAATACCATAGCCACCGGTGAGAGTCTGCTGCCGCTGATTACGGAGAAGGAGACGCTGCTTAAGGTGATAGATAAAACGATTGCATTTTTTAAGGAAAACGGAAAACCGGGAGAGCGTTTCGGGTTTACCGTTAAGAGGGTCGGAATCGATAAATTGAAGGAAGCATTAGAGGAGGCGATAAATGAATGAGTGAAAGAAGACCGGACGGATTCGTTGATATAACGGATGTAGTCTGCCCGATTACCTTTGTTAAGACCAAGGTGGCCCTGGAAGAGCTGGAGAAGGGACAGATCCTGGAGATCAGACTGAACGGCGGGGAGCCCGTACAGAATGTTCCCAGAAGCTTAAAGGACGAAAAGCATAAGATCATTAGTCTGGAAGATAATAATGACGGTACGTATACCATCGAGGTGATCAAGGAAGGGCTGTCCGATTGATCCATAATCCGGAAGAATGAAGATCGGGGAATAATAGCGAAAGGGGATTGTAATGCAGGAAATCAAAGTTCTAATCGTAGAAGAGTATAAATATATTGCCGACTTAAACGTACTTGAATTGAAACGCGGAGGCTTCCTTGTCAAGAGCCAGTTTGTTAGCAGTGAGGAGTCCATGATTCATGCCTTGGAGCAAAAGTGGGATATTATATTATCTGACAATTCTACTCCGCATTTTAATGCAATTCAGGCTTTGTTTACCAGAAACCGGATAGCGCCTCAGACGCCGTTTATCATAGTTTCTGAAGACGTCTCACCGGAAAGTATCAAATTTGCTATAAAAAATGGCTGTTGTGCCTATCTGCTGAAGGAAAATCTGCACCAGCTTGCAATACTGGTGAGAAATATAGTGAACAGAAATGTTGAGAAGATCACACCGACGAAATATTCCATGGCAAGGAATGATTAGTGAATGGAGGCATCTATGAATTTTACCAATACTCAGCTTGAGCGTTATTCAAGGCATATTATTTTGGAGGATATCGGCGTCAGGGGACAGAAAAAGCTTTTGAACAGCAAGGTACTTATCATCGGCGCGGGAGGACTCGGGGCACCGGCAGCCCTTTATCTGGGGGCGGCCGGTGTGGGGACCATAGGCCTGGCGGACGGAGATATTGTTGACCTGTCCAACCTCCAGCGCCAGATTATCCATACCATTGCGGATATTGATAAGCCTAAGGTGCTTTCCGGCAAGGAGAGCATCCGGGCAATCAATAGTGATGTGAATGTGATTACCTATCAGGAACGGGCTGCGGCAGATAACATCAGGGATATCATCAAGGATCAGGATTATGATTTTATACTGGACGGAACGGATAATTTTCCGGTAAAGTTTTTAATCAACGATGCCTGCGTCATGTTAAAAAAGCCCTTTTCCCATGCGGGGATCATAAGATTTCAGGGGCAGACCATGACCTATGTTCCCGGGGAAGGTCCCTGTTACCGCTGTGTATTCAAGAATCCTCCTCCGCCGGATGCTGTTCCGACCTGCAGGCAGGCCGGCGTATTAGGGGTTATGGGAGGGGTTATCGGCACCATCCAGGCAACGGAGGCTATAAAATATATAACGGGTGTCGGAGAGCTGCTGACCGGATATCTTTTGACCTATGATGCAAAAAAGATGCTGTTCCGCAAGGTGAAGCTTCCGGGAGATAAGAACTGTGCAATATGCGGTGAGAAGCCCTCGATTCATGAGCTTATTGATTATGAAGCGGCGGCCTGCAGTATTACAGGCAGCAGTAACTAAACTATACCGGATAAGACATGGCGATCAAGCCGGATACAGAAAGGAGTCATAAGATGACAATATTATTAAATGGCAAAGAGACCGTATTTGACGGAGAGCTTACCATCCAGGAGCTGCTGGAGCAGGGATATGTGGAAATGCAGGAATATGTGACGGTGCAGGTTAATGATGATATTATATCCCGTACAGATTACCCTGCTCACGTGATAAGGGATAAGGATATCGTGGAATGCCTTTACTATATGGGCGGGGGCCGGTAAAGCCGGATAAAATTTATCAGTCACCAGGAATTTATTTATGAAACCCGCAGGTGCGGTTGACACTTTTTTAGTAAGGACCTACAATAAGCCGCATAAGTTTTCCGGCAGCAATGACTGATAACAGAAACGGAGGAGATTACGAGGAGTGACGGAAGGGTTTGACCGGAGATAAACTCATGTCTGAATACATATATATTATATATGAATTATATGCATGATGAATTGGAGCCGTACAAGGATGCTGATTAAGGAGGTAAAGAGGGAAAGATTATTTTTGATGAAACAGGAAGGCCGTCTGCGGCCGGGACTTTATGGAATGGTAAAAGTATAATCGGTTACATTACAAAACGAAAGGAGATACACAACGATGAAAAGAAAAATATGGATAAGCATGCTATTGATAATAGCTTTCGCTGTCACAGGCTGCAATAAAGAAGCTGCGGATACGCCGCCTGCGGCGGTTTCCCCTACAACGGAGCCGGCAGATGACACGGATATAACAGCAACGGAGGCTCCGGAGGACGAAACAGCTGCGACACCGGAACAGATAACGGCAAAGGAATTGCTTACGAGACATGTAAATGCGGATGATGTCATTACGGAAGCTGTGATCAATGAATTAATTGCCGAGTTGAAGAGTTACTATCAGTTTGAAGAACTGAAGGATTTTAAGATTGCCTCGGGAGAATGGGTATATGTAGCGGATGGGAAAGGCTGGCTGGACGCTTTGTATTCGGACAACGGCACAGCCGTGACGGTGGTGGAAGGCACCATCGGCAACGAAGCACAGCTGATGGAGCGCGGGGAGCTTCATGCTTCCAGCAGAATGCTGTATCCGTATCTGCTGTATAAATCACAGGGCGCCAATATCAGTGCAATTAATTTGTCTGAAGATCCGGCAACGCAGATTGTAACGATCCTGGTAGATGCCAAGTCGGATATTGATTCTATCGATGATCTGCTTGGGAAGAATATCGGCAGCTGGAATGCGGGATGCCAGTATGTAGCCTTATTGGAGCAGACGGAAAACCTCGGCTGGAAGGAAGGTCAGGACTGGACCTATGTAAATGTTGCCCAGGACGGGTTAAAGACAGCCCTGCTGGCAGGCGAACTGGACGCCATATCCGTACATCCGCTTGTAAGCTTTAATTCAAGCATTATCGACAGCTCCTTAAGGGAAGTAGGGAACGCACTGGAAGACGGTACATATCAAAACTGCGGCGGAGCGTCGGTGTACTTTTCTCCCACGGAATTTGCGCAGAGCAATGTGAATATCCTGAAGGCGTTCTTAAAGCTGCGTGAAGCGGTTGCGGCATATATTCTGGACAATAAGGAAGAAGCTGCCGCCGTTGTAGAGAGCATCACCCGTACTCCTGCCGAAAACACCATATTCTGGTGGGAACGTTCCAAGGAGACCTTCTTCACATCCAACGACACCCTGGAAAATCTTAAAACAGAAACAGGTGAATACCAGAACTGGCTGGTGGAGCACGAGATAATAGCTCCCGCCAATGCCATCGATGCGGAAGATTTTTATTTAAGCACATATTTTGAATGATAGGAGATGATAATTTGGCAGAAAAAAGTATCAGCAGAGAAATATATTATACCATATGCCCCGTAGGCAATGCTTCCTATATTGCCGCCAACAGAGGATTTTTGAAGGAAGGGCTGGGCCGGCTGGGAGTGACGCCGGTACGTCTTCAGACACTGCCGCAGGATCAATGGCAGGCGCATTTTAATTACAAGAATGGCCGGTTATTCCGGGAAGGGGGGAATACGCCTCCCCTGTGGGCAAAGTCCAACGGAACGGAGGTCGTCCTGATCGGACTGAAGCTGCTGCAGCAAAGGCAGGTGGTTTTAGCCAGGGCCGATTCCCCCATTACATCCCCCGATCATATCCGGGGAGCGAAGATCGCCATACCCGCCCATCCCAATGCGCTGATTGATTTTCACAAGGCTTCGGCGGAGCAGGCCTTTGAATTATTGTTAGCGGCCAGAGGGATATCGAAGGAAGACGTAACCTTTGTAGACCTTGAGGATGAGGGTGATTACCTGTCGGTTCATAAGGATAATGCGGATAAGGCCAGAGAGATCAGTGTAGAGCGGAAGGCTCTCGATAACGGAGAGGCCGATGTTATATTCGTAAAGCTGTCCCTTGTGCAGAAGCTGTTAGATACCGGCAGATACAAGGTTGTCTTTGACCTGGGGGCGAACCGCAGCCAGCTGTCGCCCATCAATAATGAATATCCCAATACCCTGACAGTCAGCAGGAAGCTGGCGGAAGAGGAACCCGAGGTGGTGGTCGAATATGTAAAGCAGACACTGCTTGCGGCAGAATGGGCGGCCGGGCACCGGATCGAAGCCGAGAGACTGCTTGCGGAACAGACCTATGGGACTCTATGGCAATACCAGAATTCTTATGATAAGGATTTTTATAAGCAGCTGGCACCGGATCTGTCGGAGGAAAGCCTGCGGGCGCTGGAGAGCAGAGCAAGATTTTTATACGACAGAGGCTATCTGAATAAGCCTGTGGATGTCTATGAGTGGACCGACGATTATTTCCTTAAGACGGCGATTAAGGAAATTGAAAGGGAACGAAGCAATAATTAAAAGAGAGGTATGAAATGAATCCGACGCGTAAAGCAAATGGTAATGCATGGATAAACATAATACGGGACAGGTTGAAGATAACCGTCAATTTATTGATCGTGCCTTTAATATTGCTTGCCATATGGCAGTTATTAGCCAGCAGGGGTATTTTAATGGAGGTTATATTGCCTTCTCCGGTGAAAGTAGTGAAAGCATTTTTCGCCATGATAGAGGACGGGACCTTATTCATTGATTTAAAGACCAGCATAAGACGTGTAATCATAGGCTATGCACAAGGAGCTGCCGTGGCTTTGACCCTGGGCATAGGCAGCGGTTTGAACAAGGTGGTGGACAGGCTGGTCAGCCCGCTGGTGAATGTGATCCGCCAGATCCCGCTTTACGCATGGATTCCTTTGATCATTCTCTGGTTTGGTATCGGCGAGACCTCAAAGCATATTATTATTGCCAGAGGTGTGGCAATACCCATATACCTTAATACGGCGCAGGGGATACATAGTGTTCAGGCGGAATATTATGAACTTAGCAAGGTGCTGGAGCTTAAGTATGGGACTCTGCTCAGGAAAATAGTCCTGCCTTCGGCAGTACCGTCCATCTTTACCGGCCTGCGCCTGGCAGCAGGGAATTCATGGATGGCGGTAGTGGCGGCAGAGATGCTGGGGGGCTTGACCGGACTTGGGTACGGTCTGCTGCAGGCAAAGGAATTCCTGTGGTCCGACAAACTGATCGCGCTTATGATAGTCGTCGCAATTGTAGGTATTATATTCGACTATATATTACAATTGATTGAAAAAAGATTCCTTCGCTGGAGAAAAACGATCTAATTGCAGAAAGTAGAGGATAATGCTATGTCAAAGGCATCGCCGGATAATTCAAGCATATTGACCATAAGTAATGTATCTAAGACCTTCCATACGAAGGAGCGGGATATCCAGGCTATCAGGAAGGTTTCCCTTAAGGTGGCAAAGGGCGAGTTTATCACTGTCATAGGACCCAGCGGATGCGGCAAGACAACATTGCTTAGACTGATTGCCGGACTGGAGAATGATTATGAGGGGGAAATCCTGCTGGAGGGGGAACGGGTCGGAAAGCCCGGACTTGACCGGGGGGTTATCTTCCAGGAGCATAGGCTTCTGCCGTGGCTTACGGTTGCAGAGAATGTCGGATTGGGCCTTGAAGGAAAGAAGAGCTTTATAAGGGATAAGGTACATATGTATCTGGAAAAGGTGAAGCTGGCTGATTTTGAAAAGGCATATCCGAGCCAGTTATCCGGCGGCATGGCCCAGAGAGTATCCATAGCCAGAGCCTTGCTGAGGCAGCCCAAGATGCTTCTGCTGGATGAGCCTTTGGGAGCTCTCGATGCATTGACCAAGATGAATATGCAGGCAGAACTGGAAAGAATATGGATGGCGGACGGAACTACCATGATTATGGTTACCCATGATATCGATGAGTCCATATTCTTAGGTGACCGTGTGATTGTCATGGGACCCCGGCCCACAGAAATTATGCAGATATTCAATATTGACCTGGGAAGGCCCAGGAATCGCAGCAGCAAGGAATTTGCGGAATATAGGAACAGTGTGATCAGCGCATTTAATGAAAGCATCGGATTATATCAGATATAAACAAAAAGAAGGAGAATGGACATGGCAATTAAGGATTTCAGATATACCATATGCCCGGTTGGAAATTCCAGCTATATAGCGGCCAACCATATTTGGAAAGAGGATACCTTCCATAAAGCAGGCGGACGCCCTGTCTTACTGCAGACACTGCCAAGGGAAAGGTGGGCGGTTCATTTTAATTACCAGGATGACGCCCTATTCCGGGAAGGAGGCAATATACCGCCTTTATGGGCCAGATCAAACGGTGCGGAGGTCGTACTTATCGGATTGGCGTTTCTCCCCCACAATTCCTACATCATAGTACGGAGTGATTCGCCCATCGATGATATTGAGCAGCTGAGGAATAAGAAGGTCGGCATTCCGGCAGCCTCACATCTAATTATTGACTTTTATAAGGCGACTGTTGAACATGCATTTGAAACAGCTCTGTCAGCGAAGGGTATCAGCAAAAGGGAAGTAGAATTTGTTCAGCTGGAAATCAGCGCAGAAGCTCTGGTTTTTTCGGAAAACCATAAAGGCACCTTGGGGAAGATTGATATTGAAGCATTGGATAAGGGACTTGTGGACGCGGCATATGTCTCCGGCACACTGGCTCCCCGGATACTGGCAACCGGCAATTACAAGGTCATTTATGAGCTGGAGAAGGATACGGCCCAGGTACTTCCCATTAATAACATCTATCCGAATGTATTGACCGTAAGCAAAAAACTGGCGGAGGAAAATCCGGATATTGTCGTGGAGTATGTCAAGCAGACGCTGATAGCGGCAGAATGGGCAAAAACGAACCGGGAAGAAACCATAAAATTATTTACGGAGCAGATACACGGTACGGTTGGCGAAGTAGCCAATGTCCTGCCCACGGATTTTAATCAGCATCTGGCGGTAAATCTGGAGGACAGAGGATTACTGGCACTGGAAGGCCAGCTGAGGTTCCTGTACGACCATAACTATGTGAATCAATTATTTGATATCGAAAAATGGGCGGATGACAGCTTTTTAAAGCAGGCGAAAAAAGAACTGGCCCTTAATGCCTGACAAGCAATGTACGTGATAATCCATATTACAGGAATAAATGCATGTTCCTGTAATCAGATGCACAGTGCAAAAACAAGAGAATTATATTTAAAAATCAAAAGAAGGCAGATCCGGATTGCATGTTCCATACCAATCCCGGTCTGCCTTTGTATTCGGATATCTATTGACATACTCCATTATATTATCCGGATGTCCCTCCGCCAGTTTTTACTTGCGGTCGATATCAGGATGCATGTGGTTAATTTCTAAAAGATTTGAATAATTTTATTCTTTCGGTTTCTATTGTTGTAAATCATGGATATTTAAAACAATTAAAACTTAACAATCTGTTTATATTCTATTACTCAACGAGCAGCCGGCTTTTTATCTCATAATAAACAATCAGGTTATAAGCATTAAAATCCAACCCATACTCTGAAGATATTGTCAATAAAAAGACTACATTATTTTCCATTCCCGGTACCCAGCAATTTAACCGGAACGCCATGGCTGAACCGGAGCCTGCGGCCTTCTCATGTCTGAAAAAAATGTGCCGGAAGCCGGATAATCACTTTATTCTCAAAGAACGGGATCGATTGGAATTCTATATCC
>JAFADH010000196.1 GCA_023424995.1 Bacillota bacterium
AGAACACTGGCGATCATTCTATACGGCGATCTGGATATCTCCATCGTGGACGAGCTTCCGGCGCAGCGTCTGCCCATTAAGAATTGTGTGGTGGATACCAATTACCGGCCAAGTGCCTACCGCTTCATAGATAAGCAGGCAGCGGCGGGGAGACAGGCCTATGTCATCTGCCCCATGGTAGAAGAGAGCGAAGAGGTAGAAGCAGAGAATGTCATAGAATATACGGAACGGCTGAGGGAAGCGCTTCGTCCCGAGGTGGTTGTGGAATTCCTGCACGGAAAGATGAAGCCCAAGGATAAGAATGATGTAATGGAACGGTTTGCGGAAGGTGCAATCCAGGTATTGGTGTCCACTACCGTAGTGGAAGTGGGAGTTAATGTTCCCAATGCCGCGGTTATGATGGTGGAGAATGCGGAACGCTTCGGTCTTGCCCAGCTGCACCAGCTCCGGGGACGTGTAGGCCGCGGAGAGCATCAGTCCTATTGTATCTTTGTCTGCGGAAGCAGCAGCCGTGAAGCCTGGGACCGGTTGGAGATACTGAATAAATCAAATGACGGATTTTATATAGCCGGAGAGGATCTGAAGCTGCGGGGACCGGGAGATATCTTCGGGATCCGCCAGAGCGGAGATATGGATTTTAAGCTTGGCGATATCTTTACCGATGCAAGCATTTTAAAGGCAGCGGCGGAAGCTGTGAAAAGCCTGAAGGATAATGAGGTGGATGCGGTATTTACCGCGAATCCTACTTTGGAAGAGAAGATTCTGAACAGGAACGTGAGTACCCTGTAGGGATGGAAAGATGATTATGCCTGAGTTAACTTAACAGGTCATGGAAGGGATGAATTTCAATATGGAGCGTTCTTCTGATGCCAGACTATCCGTCATAATTCCCGTATACCAGGAAGGCAGCCACATACGCAGCTCAATCGGCGTGATTGAGCAGATCCTTGCCGGTCATGGAATCAATTATGATTTCGTTCTTGTGGATGACGGTTCCAGGGACAATAGCTGGCAGGAGATAAAGAGCATGGCGGAAGCTGATCCGAGAATTATTTCGGTGCGCCTCAGCCGTAATTTCGGCAAGGAGTCGGCATTGTGCGCAGGCTTGGATTATGCCGACGGGGATATGGTGCTTGTGATGGATTCGGATCTGCAGCATCCGCCCGCCTTGATTCCTGAGATGGTGAAGGCCTGGCTGGAGGGATATGATGTGGTGGAAGGCATCAAAAGCTCAAGAGGGAGGGAAAATCCCATCTATAAGCTCTGTGCCAGATTCTTTTATTATGTGATATATAAGACTGCGGATATCAATCTCGGCAAAGCCTCGGATTTTAAGCTGATGGACCGCAAGGTTGTCGAGGCCTGGAAGCAGCTGCCGGAGCGTGCCACTTTTTTTCGCGGCATGTCGGCCTGGGTTGGTTTTGAACGCAAGCATATCAGCTTTGATGTGGCTGAACGTGTCAACGGTACGACAAAATGGTCACTCGTCCGGTTAATGCGCCTGGCTATGAATGCGATCACCTCCTATACCTCGGTCCCTTTGCATTTTGTCACGGTTCTCGGAGTCATCCTGTTCGGAGTAACTCTGATACTTGGAATTCAGACACTGTATATGAAATTCTCGGGAAAAGCCACCAGCGGCTTCACTACAGTAATACTGCTTCAGTTAATTATCGGCAGTTCAATTATGATAAGCCTTGGAATGATTGGGATCTATCTGACCAAGATATATACGGAAGTGAAGGCAAGACCGAGATACCTGGTATCAAAATGCATCCGAAGCAAAGAGAAGCCTGCCTGTGAGCCGGGGGTGCCCGGTGAAGGAAACAGACCTGAGGGAAGCGGCATTAAGCCTTTGGAAGCAGCCAATCAATCCGTACTGCCGGATAAAGCCCTGCAAACGGGGAATGCCGCACAGCAGGATGAAGCTGAACAGTCGAATGAGGTACAAAGATGATCGGGATACTATATCTTTTATTATGCTTTCTTACAGGATGGGTTATCTGCACATACTTCTTCCCGAATTTGGCAGGGTATACGGAGAAGGACTACGGGGGGAGAAAAATTTCGCTCAGTCCTTACCTGTTGTTATTTCCGGCCTGGTTTGTGACAGGGACACTGGGACTGACCTGGCCTGTCTATATTATTGCGTATCTGTTCGGCGGCCGGGAAGAACCTTTATTTTATGCAAATTTGATTGTACTGCCAATTGCCTTCGTATTATTTATCATTACCTTTATTATAAAATACCGGAAGGGCGAAGTGACGCCCGGAAAGCTGCTAAGCAGCGGCAGGAGCACCATAGTTACCGAAATCATCCTTCTTGCCGCCATCCTTGCATTAGGGCTTATACTGATGTGGACCACCTTCTTTATAAAGGAGGACAAGCTGTATATCGGAGTCAGTGTATTCAGCGATTTTTCACCGCACATCGGAATGATAAGATCCTTCTCCTACGGGAATAATTTTCCGACTACCTACTCCCATTTTGCAGGGGAGGATATTAAATACCACTTTATGTTCCAATTCCTCACCGGCAATCTGGAATACCTGGGGCTGCGGCTGGATTATGCATTTAATATTCCAAGCATTATCAGCTTTGCAGGTGCCTTCCTGATGATCTATATTCTGGCAGTAAAGCTTACCGGCAAGGCCGGGGTCGGAATTCTGTCCTGCCTGTTCTTTGCTTTCCGAAGCGGAAAGGCATTATACGCCTATCTGACCGATCTGCCGGAGGGCACGAACATATGGGAAGCCTTACGGGACAATACCGGCTTTGTATCCAATACACCGAATGAAGACTGGGGTCTGTGGAACTTAAATGTATACTGTAACCAGAGGCATCTGGCGTTCGGGCTTACGGTATTTTTTCTGGTAGTCATCCTGTTCCTGCCAAACCTGTATGAGATGTTCGAGAGCCTGAAGCAATATAAGCTGAAGCAACTGGAGCATCCTGCAGAGCACTCCGGAGAGCACCCTAAGCCTGCACATGGCAGAGGCCGGGGGGATGGAGCAGGACATAAGCTCAGGATGCGTATAACGGCATTATTTTTCCGAAAGGATGCCTGGTCCGTTAAGAAACCCGGATTTTCCGCTGCGGCAGGCATACTCCTTGGCGCGCTTACCTTCTTCCACGGATCGGCTGCCATCGGATGCCTTTTAGTCTTATTTGTCATGGCGGTCCTGTCGAAGCACAGGCTGGAGTACCTGATTACGGCTGTCATAGCCTTAATTCTTTCGTATCTTCAAAGCAGCGTGTTTATCAAGGAATCGGCCTTTACGGTACAATATTTATTTGGTTTTATCGCAGAGAACAAGACGCTTTTTGGTGTTGCTTCCTATCTGGAACGCTTACTGGGGATCCTTCCTTTTGTTCTGATTGCGGCCTTTTGCCTGGAGAAGGGGATCGGACGGTACCTGATGCTGGCATTCACGGCTCCGCTCCTGTTTGCCTTTACCGTATCCATGACAGTAGATGTTACGGTAAACCATAAATATATTATGATGAGCTGCATACTGCTTGGAATCTATGCGGCAGGCATAACTATAAAGCTGCTGGAGCACAGGGATATCCTGGTGGGCATGGTGGGCTTTCTGCTCATCCTCTGCCTGACAGCCACGGGCTTTTATGATCTTATTACGGTACTTAAGAAGAACACGGAGGCTTCCGCTATTGTTCTTGATCTGGACGACCCGGTTACCCGGTGGATTGATGAAAACAGCAATTCCCGGGATATATTCCTGACCTCCAATTATTCCATCAATCAGGTGGTTCTTGCAGGCGCCATGCTTTATGAAGGCTGGCCGTATTATCCCTGGTCCGCCGGCTACGATACCTTTGCACGGACGGAGAAGGTGAAGCAGATGTATGAAGCGGAAAGCCCTGAGGAGCTGAACGCCCTGGTGAAGGAGAACCGGATCCGCTTTATCATCGTGGATCATGATAACCGGGAGAGCATGGATTATAGCCTGAGGGAAGAGAATATCCGCGCAACCTATGAAAGAGTATATACTCAGGGTGAAGGAGAATGGGAGCTGTCAATCTATGACACGAATGAGCCGATATATCAGTAGATAGCTTGAATTTCGGTTATTATTCAATAGCCCCGTTATGAAAAAGCAGACCTGTTCAGGCGGAATTTTGAATCAGCAGTGTAAAGCTAAATATGTGCCTGAGACATCTATACTTTTCATATTCTTAATCCACCGACGGTATTCGCAGCATGTATAAAGATAAAAAATTATATGAGGAATTAAAATATATACGAGAATAAATTAAAATTATTTAAGAGAGCAGAACCATATAAGTGAACGGATGGGTATAAGAATCACAATATTATAAATGAGAACAAGGAGAATATGCATGGACTTTAAATATGTTGTTGTAGGAGCCGGTCTGGCCGGTCTGACCATGGCAGAGAGAATAGCCAATGTACTTGATGAAAAGGTATTAGTAATCGAAAAAAGAGGTCATATCGGAGGAAATATCTATGATTCCTATAATGAGGACGGGATATTAATCCATAATTACGGTCCCCATATCTTCCATACCAATGACCGTGAGGTTTATGAATACCTGTCCGGATTCACCAAATGGAATGACTTCTGGCACCGGGTACTTACCTATGTGGACGGCAATCTGATTCCAATGCCGATCACCGTGGAGACCATCAATCAGCTATATAACCTGAACCTGGATTGTTCCCAGGTGGAAGAATACTTAAAGAGTAAGGCGGAGGATATTAAGGAGATCAGGACCAGTAAGGATGTCGCCTTAAGCAAGGTCGGCCGGGATATCTATGAGAAAATCTTTGAGACCTATACCAGAAAGCAATGGGGCATCGATCCCAGTGAATTGGATACCTCCGTAATCTCACGGATCCCTATCCGCTTAAACCGGGATACCAGATATTTTAACGATAAATACCAGGGCATGCCGCGGCACGGATATACGAAGCTGTGTGAGAGGATGATTGCCAATAAGAATATTAAGCTGCTGCTGAATACGGACTATAAAGAAGTCCTTGGAGATATTAATTATGAGCTTCTGATCTATACCGGCGCTACGGATGAATTCTACCAGTACAAGCATGGAAAGCTTGCTTACCGCAGCATTAACTTCGTATTCGAGACCTTTGACCAGGAGGAATACCAGGCGGCTCCGGTAGTGAACTATCCCAACGATTATGATTTTACCCGTATTACCGAGTATAAGAAATTAACCTGGCAGAAGCATGGGAAGACGACCGTCGGCAAGGAATTCCCCAGCTCTGAGGGAGAACCGTATTATCCCTTCCCCACCGGAGAATGCAGAGCACAATTTGCGTTATACGAGGAAGAGATGAAGCAGGAGAAAAAGGTTATCTTTCTGGGGCGTCTGGCGGAATACCGCTATTATAACATGGACGGAGTAGTTCGCAGAGCTTTGGATGCTTTTGAAAGGTTACGGTAGTTTATTTACTAAGCAAGATTTTTTTATTAAGTAAGATTTTTTATTAAGCAAGATTTTTTATTAAGTAAATTTTTTTATTAAACAAGATTTCCTGCATTAAATAAGATTTTCTGTATTAAGTAAGGGTTTTCTTCATTAAGCAGGATATTCCGCGTGAATTAAGCGGAAGGAATTTTCATAAGGAAAGGCATGGTACTATATGGATAAATTATATATCATAATACCCGCTTATAACGAGGAGGCAAATATTGAGAACGTAATCAGGGACTGGTATCCCGTCATTGAGAAGACAGGCGGCGGCAGCAGGCTGGTGATCATTGACGACGGAAGCAAGGATTCCACCTACCGGATCATGCAGGAGAAAGCAAAGGAGCTGGAGGCATTCGAGCCCGTAACAAAGCCCAACGGAGGGCATGGGGCTACCGTACTGTATGGTTATCAGTATGCCATCGATGCCGGTGCCGATTATGTGTTCCAGACGGATTCCGACGGACAGACTCTGCCGGAGGAGTTCTGGCCCTTCTGGGAACAGCGGGAGAATTATGACATGCTGATCGGTCATCGCAGGGGAAGGCAGGATGGCTTTTCCCGTGTTATAGTGACAAAAACCTTGAAATTTGTATTATGGCTCTGCTTTCATGTAAGCATCCCGGATGCGAATACACCTTTCCGGCTTATGAAGACCGCCGTCCTGAGAGAATATATCGGATTGATTCCCAAGGATTTTAATCTCTCCAATGTATTACTGTCCGTGATCTATGCCAAGAAAAAACTGGATGTTAAATATCTGCCGGTGACCTTCAGGCCCAGGCAGGGCGGAGTTAATTCCATCAATATGAAGAAAATTATCCGAATCGGTAAGAAGGCTTTCGGAGATTTTTACCGGTTAAATCAAATAATTAAGTAGGAGTTTGCGAGGGACAATGATATGAAAAAAATAATATGCTTTATCCTGACGGTCATTTTATTCATATTGGGACGTACCTTATTACAAGGTGATTATGCTGCCTTTCTGCAATGGTGGGTGACGATCCTCTATATCGGCATTATCTTCATGCCTCTGACTACCAGGATTTTTGGCGGATTCCACGATAAGGGGTATCTGTTCTCCAAGGCAATCGGAGTTGCCGTCATCGGTTATCTGATGTGGCTGCTTTCCTCCATACATCTGTTGAGATTCACATCCGCTTCCAGTATCATCTGCGTTATTATAAGCCTGGCAGCCAATGTTTTTATTGTTATATACGTAAGTCGCAGATATAATAAAGAAAATCCGCACCGGAAGAGCAGAGGCATCGCAGGCTTTATCCTTGAAGATAAGACCTTTGATACCATATTCGCAGAAGAATTGCTGTTCTTTGCCGTATTTTTGCTGTTCACCTATATCAGGGGCTTTAAGCCGGACGTGTGGGGCAGCGGCGGAACCGAGAAATTCATGGATTATGGCTTTATGACCAGTATGATGAGAAGCGAGTACATGCCGCCACAGGATTTCTGGTTCTCAGGTACAAGCTTAAATTATTATTATGTGGGACAATACTTTGCCGCCTTCCTTACCAAGCTGAGCGGAGTCTCTGTGAGGGTTGCCTACAATCTTATGTTAATGATGGTGGGAACCTTTGCCGTAGTCCTGCCCTATTCCCTGGTATATAATGTCATATCACGCTTCATGCGCCAAAGCGGTAAGAAGGGCAGGCTGGCACCGCACCTGAGCGGAGCAGTCTCGGCAATCGCCGTATGCATCGCCGGGAATATGCATTATCCTACGTTCAAATGGTTTGAACCCCTGGTACGCAAATTCTTCGGCATGGAGGCCGGCGACAGCAGGTACTGGTTCCCGGATGCCACCAGATTCATCGGCTACCATCCGGAGAACAATGATAAGACGATTCATGAATTTCCTGCCTACTCCTTTGTGCTGGGTGACCTCCATGCCCATGTGATTAACATTATGTTCGTGCTTACGGTGGCCGCCGTATTATATGCCTGGTCATGCTCCCGAAGGGATGGGAAGGCGGACCGGATTCCTGATTGGAAGGAAGTTGTCAATCCGGCGATTCTTATGATATCCTTCTTCATCGGACTCTTCCATACAACCAATTATTGGGATTTCCCAATTTATTATGTAGTTTCCGGTGCGGTTATTCTATTTACGAACCTGGTGGTATATAATTTTAAAGGAAGGGTTGTCACATTAGTTACGGCAGCCCAGGGAGCGTTTGTTTTAATCCTCTCTACGGTCATTGCCTTGCCCTTCACTTTGAAATTCGACCAGATATCCACCAACATCTGCCTGACCGTTGCGAGGACGGCATTGAATCAGCTGGTTATCTTATGGGGCCTGCCTATATTTATGGTGATTGCCTTCCTAAGCTTTTTAGTGTCTGATTACTGTAAGGAGAAAAAGCGGGGGCAGGAGACGGCTCCGGGCAAAAAGACGAATATATTCGCAGGACTTTTACAGTACTTTACTGTCTCCGATTTATTTATCATCACACTGGGGCTGTGTGCCATCGGATTAATTATCATTCCTGAAGTAATCTATGTTGAGGACATCTATTCGGGGGATTTTAAGAGAGCCAATACCATGTTCAAGCTGACCTATCAGGCATTTATCCTGTTCGGCCTGTGCTTCGGATATATTTTCATGAGGCTGCTCTGGTTCGGCAGGACAGCCAGACAGAAGGTAACGGCTGCCATCGGATTGATCTTCTTCGCCATGTCCGTATGCTATATCCAGAATGCGGTGAATGCATGGTATGGGAATATATTTAGGATAGATTCTTATAAAGGACTGGATGTTACGGGTAAGCTCAGGGAAGATCTGCCGGATGACATGCTGGCCATCGACTGGCTGAATGACAATGTGGAGGGCATGCCGGTTGTACTCGAAGCACCTGGGGACAGTTATACGGATTATGAAAGAGTGTCGGCGATGACGGGTCTGCCCACCGTGCTTGGCTGGCGCACCCATGAGTGGCTCTGGAAATCGGATACCGCCATACTGGATGCCCGGGCAGCCGATATAGAACGTATCTATACTTCCGATAATATTACAGAAGTGAAAGAACTTCTGGCTAAATACGAAATTTCATATATCTATGTGGGAAAGCTGGAGCAGGAAAAATACGCGGTTCTTAACCATGACTTGATTAAGAGTCTTGGAGACACCGTATTCGTAAGTCCGGAATCGGGAACAAAAGAGTACGAAACCTATATAATAGAATTACGCACCAATTAATGGATGAAGGAATTGACGTTTTATCAAAACGGCAAGGCTTAAATTCGAAAGAGGGGGAGACTTAAGAATTTAAGGAGCGCAGCTATGAATAATTTAAAAAGAACTATCAAACCGCAAGGGTTATTGATAATTCTTTGTCTGACTGTAATATTACTGGCAGCAGGCTCACAGAAGGCACTATCCGCAGAACCAAAGCCATATCTGATCAAGATCAACCGTGCATATAACACTATTACTGTCTATGAGAAGGACGAAAAGGGAGCATATACCATACCTGTAAAAGCTATGGCCTGTTCCGTGGGACTTGGAGGACGGACCATAACAGGGACCTTTCAGACAAAAGAGAAATACCGTTGGAAGCTGCTTATGGGGGATGTATGGGGACAATATGCCACACGGATCGTAGGAGGCATCCTGTTCCATTCGGTCTACTATTATAAATATGCGGATCCGTCCACACTGGCAACCGCCGAATTCAATAAGCTTGGCAGTGCGGCATCCCATGGCTGTGTCCGCCTGACCGTGGCGGATGCCAAATGGATCTATGATAATTGTGCCATAGGAACGACGGTCATCGTCTATGATGATAAGAAGAATCCGGGACCCCTTGGCAAGCCCGAGACCTTCAAGATACCGAATAATGTACGGTGGGACCCTACCGATCCCAGCGAGAAGAATCCCTATTACAGCAAAACGCCTGTAATCAGCGGAGTAAAGAATCTTATTACGGAATATGGCAAAGAGGTTGATCTGTTAAAGGGCGTAAAGGCCAAATCCACTCTTGGAGCGGATATCACTTCCCAGATCCAGCTGGGACATGAGGTGGATTATCACACACCCGGTGAATACATAGTCACCTATTCGGTCACGGATATATTAAATAAGACAATATCTAAGACCGGCAAGGTTACGGTGAAAGAACCGCCATATCCTCCGGAGTTCGTGGGCATCAGCGATAAGCTGGTGAATGGGCTGATATTGGTTGATGAAGCCTTTGCTCTTGAGGGAGTGGATATCTGCCGTGGTAAGAATAAGCTGGATAAAAATCTGATCAAGGTGACGATAAAGCAGACAGACAAAACTCTTTATACGATATATTATGCCGCCAAGGTTGATAATCAGGAAATAGCTGCGGAAGCTAAGGTATATGTGGACAGCGAACCTCCCGTTATTACCGGGGTGGCGGACCTGGTACTCAATGAAGGTGAGATACCCACGCAGTCAGATGCCTCTGAAGGAGTTACCGTCAGCGACAACTATTCTTCCCTGGAAAATATCAAGTTTACCGTCACAGTCAGAATAAAAAAAGACGGAAGCAATGATATTTACTATGAAGCAGTGGATGAAGCAGGTAATGTGACTTCTGCCATAGCAAAGATAATTTATTAAATCATATCTAAAGTACATATAATAAATATGCTCCCCCTGCCGTAGACAGTTAAAATAATAAAACTGTCTATGGCGGGGGGAGCATTGTTCATATTTAGGGAGGCAGATACGCCGAATGTCCTTTGTATTTTTATTCATAATTTGTTCAACATTATTTTAGAAATTATCCAGAAAATTGGGTTTCATAATCTTAGCTTTTATGATATAATTATAACACTTATTTTTTATATGAATTACATTTATTGTAATTTCCCATCTGAGTATGTCTTATAAGGTAACTGCATGACTTTCCCAAGGATATAAAGTTCCCAAGTGAACCATATTACAGGAACCAGAAGATGTTCCTGTAATCGGATTGACGGCGCATAGAGCAGCGCCTTTTATCGGAAGTTAAAGGACAACTTCCGATAAGCTGCATTAACAATTGATTTATTTAAGGAAACCGCATCTCCTATGAATTAGCTGAATGAAACAGCAGAAAGAGGTAAATTATGAACAAGTATACCGAAATTACCCCCGAAATCATGGAACTCGCCGACCTTTGTAAAAAAAATACGGTTATTGATCCGGAATTGTATACCAAATATGATGTAAAACGAGGGCTGAGAGATATCAGCGGTAAAGGTGTGCTGACCGGACTTACCGATATCTGTGAGATATTATCCTATACTCTGGTTGATAACGATGTTGTTCCCTGCGAAGGAAAGCTGTATTACCGAGGTGTGGATGTGGAAGATTTTATTGCAGGCTTCATGAAAGAAAAGCGTTTTGGATTTGAAGAGGCATCCTATCTGCTTTTATTCGGCAATCTTCCTACCAAAGCACAGATGGATAATTTCACTCAGCTATTGGAGCGTTACCGTGAGCTGCCGCCCAGCTTTGTACGCGATATTATTATGAAAGCTCCCAGCAGGGATATGATGAATACCCTGGCGAGAAGCGTACTTACCTTATATTCCTATGATGAGAAAGCAGACGATATCTCACTGGAGAATGTCCTGCGCCAGAGCATAATGCTGATCGCGGTATTTCCGCTGTTATCCGTCTATGGCTACCAGGCATACAGCCATTATTATTCAAATAAAAGCCTTGTGATCCATCCGCCCAAGCAGGGCTTATCCACGGCGGAGAATATTCTGTACATGCTGCGTCCGGACATGACCTATACCGAGCTGGAGGCAAAGATCCTGGATGTGGCATTGGTCCTGCATGCGGAGCACGGCGGCGGTAATAATTCCACCTTCACAACCCATGTGGTAACCTCCTCCGGAACGGATACCTATTCCTCCGTGGCAGCCTCCCTGGGCTCGCTGAAGGGACCGAAGCACGGCGGAGCCAATATCAAGGTTATGCAGATGTTTGACGATATGAAGGAAAACATAAAGAATTGGGAGGATGAAGAGGAGATCAGCGCATACCTTACCGATTTGTTAAATAAAAAAGCCTTTGACAAATCCGGACTGATCTATGGTATGGGTCATGCCGTGTATTCCATCTCCGATCCGAGAGCGAATGTCTTAAAGCAGTATGTAAGAAGCCTGTCGGAAGAAAAGGGACTCATGAAGGAATTCGGTTTATATGAGATGGTGGAACGCCTGGCCCCTGAGATCATCGGACGGGAACGCAAGATGTATAAGGGCGTCAGCGCCAACGTAGACTTCTACAGCGGCTTTGTATATCATATGCTGGATCTTCCCAAGGAATTGTATACTCCTATCTTCGCCATTGCACGTATCGCCGGCTGGAGCGCCCATCGTCTGGAGGAGCTTAATAATGCCGGTAAGATCATACGTCCTGCTTATAAGAGCGTATCGAAAAAACGCAATTATGTAAAGCTTAATGATAGAAGTTAATTATTTGGATTGATATTTGAAATAATGCAAAGAATATGTATAAACCAAGCGTCCGGAGCTGGTATGAACACTCCGGGCGCTTTCTCTATGGCTGTATCCTAATGATATAAAAAATTTTATGAAACAGATTAATTGAATCATAATAAGTAAGAATCAAGCTGTGCTTTTCATAAGCCATATATTAAATTGATTTGAATGTTAAAAATGGATATCATTCATATATTTACATATGAAAAAGAAATCTTTTCATGTTTATTTCGACTTTTATTGCACATACTATGACTGTAACAACTTAATGAAAACTTTCTTGTAATAGATAAGATTTCATTAGGAAGTAAACAACAACACAACTATTTTGAATAGTATTTCAAAATATGAAATGGAGGAGTTTATATTATGTCAAACAGAGCAGCAGTTCCTGAAGCAAAAGAAGCATTAAACCGTTTTAAGTATGAAGTAGCTAACGAGATAGGTGTTCCTTTAAAGCAGGGTTACAATGGTGACTTAACATCCAAGCAGAATGGTTCTGTTGGCGGTTACATGGTTAAGAAGATGATCCAGGACCAGGAAAACAAGATGGCAGGAAAATAATAAATAAGCAATAACAGGGTGCGGTTGCTGATAATCAGCAGCCGCATTTTTAATATTTTTCAGCAAATCGGTATCTGGTACTGCATTGCGTAAGTTTCACTTAATTTTGCACCTGCTGTTTGCACTGATGCTTCGTTGTCGTCAATCGACGCAGCCACGGCTACGCCTCATTCCTCCGCCTTGCCTCATCACAAATATCCGGTATAAAATTAAGCGAAACTTACGCAATGCAGTACTAGTACTTTCGTCTATAGGACAAAGGTCATATATCATTGCATTTATATAAAAAACATATTGAAATCTTCCATGGGATAAGATACACTTACTATAAACAAGTTGACAAATATTTATATGAGAATAAAATATTAGTTAGAGTTATATAAGAATAAAATATTAGTTGGAGTTATAGAGTAATAAGCGGAGATGAATTATGAGAGTTATAGCGGGGAAAGCCAGAAGATTGCAGCTGAGAACACCGGAAGGCTTTGAGACCAGACCGACTACTGATAAGACCAAAGAGACCTTATTCAATATATTGAATCCATATCTGGCAGATTCGGATTTTTTGGATCTTTTCTCAGGAAGCGGGGCAATTGGTATTGAAGCGTTATCCAGAGGTGCGAAATACGCAGCGTTTGTGGAAGATAACAAAGCAGCGTTAGAATGCATCAAAGCGAATCTTATTACAACCCGCCTTGGTGAGCATGCAGAGGTTATTCCGTATTCGGTTCTGGATGCTATACACATGTTGGAAATTAAAGGAAAAGTATTTGATGTGGTATTCATGGATCCGCCCTATAACCGGCTGCTGGAGAAGGAAGTATTGCTGAAATTGCAGAATTCCAATATTATATACTGTGATTCCATCATCGTGGTGGAAGCTTCTCTGAAGGCGGATTTTGATTATCTTGAAGATACCAAATTCCGAATTTATAAGAAAAAGGAATATAAGACAAGCCAGCATATATTTATCGAAGTAAAATAATATAGTTACGAGAATTATACATAGAATGTTACATAAGATGTCTGACGATACATTATGATAAGATATGGAGATACAGCAGGCATCTGTTTGGAGGAATATATGAAGATAGGTATCTATCCCGGCAGCTTTGACCCAATCACCTTAGGACATCTTGACATAATTATTCGAGCTTCCAGATTGGTAGATAAGCTTATTATCGGAGTATTGACGAACAAAGCAAAAAAACCGTTATTTACAGCAGAAGAGCGGGTTGCTCTGATTGAACAGGTGATAAAGGAGAATACAGGATTAACCCATATTCAAGTGGAAGCTTTTGACGGACTGCTGGTTGATTTTGCCAGAAGGAATAAAGCGGATATCATCGTAAGAGGACTTCGGGCGATCACGGATTTTGAATATGAATTACAAATCGCACAGACCAATCATAAATTGGACAAGATGATTGATACTGTGTTCTTTACTACCAGCGTAGAATATTCTTATCTGAGTTCCAGTGCAGTTAAGGAGATAGCAGCCTTCGGAGGAGATGTCCGGCAATTTGTTCCGGATTGTATCGCACAAGCCATATATAATAAATATAGATAAGATACAGTGCAGACATGAATATAAATCAGTAAGGAGTATTTAAAATGGGAGCAAGCAGAATAGAGCAGTTAATAGAAGATATTTATGAATTTGTAGAAAGTTGCAGGATGCAGCCCTTATCAAGTACGAAGGTGATCATTCCCAAAGACGAATTATATGATTTATTAGATGAGCTGAGACTCAGAACGCCCGATGAGATTAAGCGTTATCAGAAGATTATCGCTAACCGGGATGCCATAATCGCCGATGCGGAAGAGAAGTCGGAAGGAATACTTCGCCAGACCAGAGAAAAAGCAAAGGAACTATTAAATGAGCATGAGATCATGCAGCAGGCGTATTATCAGGCTAATGAGATGATTATGCAGGCCTCTGAGGAAGCGGACAGGCTCCGGAAGGAAGCAGCGGAGGAAGCAGACCAGATCAGAACAGGAGCTTTGGTATATTCCAATGATGTATTGACCGAGGTGGAGCGTGTCCTTGCCAATGCCTATGAGACAGCAGCCTCCAGATATGACAGTTTTATTAATACCCTAAAGAGCAATCTGGAGATTGTGAACAGCAATAAAAGAGAGCTGAGTGAGCAGTTATACCCCCAGGACAACAGCCAGCTGACGGACCCCCAGAGCGCTGCTTATTCTGAGGAAGATTTTAACTTTGATGAGAATACCTTTATTAATGATATACAGAATTAACAGGTAAAGCGGAGGATCCCATATCTGTACGGATCCGTACGATTATGAATGAATAAAGAATAAATTAAGGTATACATAAGTAATCATGACAGCAATTGCTGCACTGATTAATTTAGCAATGCAATAAGCTCCAATGGATAGTCCTGATTCCTGCAGAACACTTTTCGTCTGGGCCATGCCCGAGAGGCCGCCGAAGGTTGTGACTGCAGTGACCAGGATTATTTTTAATGAGATATCCATATCAATACTGCAGATCTGGCTGATGCCCGTGGTTATCTCAAGCAAACCTATGAGGCATGCTTTTATTAACCCGGAACCCGGAATGATCTCCTTCATAATTCCCGCCAGAATGGAAAATAATATGATATAACCTCCAATTTTGACGACTATCTCGAAACCGTTCATTATGGAGGAATCCACCATATCATAAGTAAAACGCCTGGACCGGATATCCTGCGGTTCAATTGCTGCCGCTCTTACAATCGGGGATGGAGGCGACAGCATGTTTTTTCTTCTCATGTCCAATTTCCTTACGGTCTTAAGGTCCGCTTTAATCTTTCTTTCATAAAAGTAACGAAAGACAATGGCACCGAGTATGGAGGAAGCATAAATAACAGCGAACAGGGCATATTTGATGTGGGGAAGCTGAAGCTGGGTAATCGCAATGTATCCGAGAATGAACATGGGACTGGAATTATTGCACAATCCGGCAAGGAACTGACCCTCCGTCCCGGAGATTTTCCTTTCGGTTACCAGATCGGCAGTGGATTTGGCACCCATGGGAATACCGGACAGGAAACCGAAGACAACAGGATAGCAGCCTTCACTGCTGATGTGAAGCAGCCTTCCCAACACCGGATGAAAAATCCTGCTGATCCGGTGCGTCATATTCAAGTGGATTAAAAGATTCGATATGATAATAAAAGGAAGAAGATTGGGCACAACATTATGGAACCATAAGAGTAAACCTGAGCTTGCTCCCCGGAAGGTCGGGCCCGGGAAGATCTGCATGATCACCAGTAAAAGCAGAATGGTACTCTTAATAATCTTATTTTTATGTAATATCATGAAATTCATGGAAAAACTCCTTGAAGACAAGAGACAGGTTCATTATAATCTATTGATATATCACGTGTTTTATTCAAAAAATATAAACATAAAGGAGATACTGTCATGGCTCAGAATAAGAATTTACCAAAGAGAGACGAATTGGAAAAGAAGAATACCTGGGCAATCGAAGATCTGTATTCCTCTAATGAGGAGTGGCAGAAGGAATATGCCAGAATCAGGGAGATGCTGCCGCAGATTGCGGAGTACCAGGGAAGATTATCAAAGTCGGGAGATTTGCTGTTGGGTTTTCTCCAGCTGTCGGATGAAATCGGTAAATTGATGGAACGTGTCTATGTATACGCCCACCAGAGATACCATGAGGATACTGCAAACGCCACATACCAGGATTTGAAGGATAAAGCGACGACCTTAAGTGTTCAGCTGAACAGTGCCCTGTCCTTTGCAACTCCCGAGATCCTTACGATTCCGGAAGATTTGATTACCCAGTATCATGCAGAGACCCAGGGCTTAAAGCTGTATGATTTTTATCTGAAGGATATCCTTCGCCTCAGGCCCCATATCCTATCCGGTGAGATGGAGGAGCTTCTTGCCGATGCGGGTGAGGTTGCGGATGCCCCGGAGAATATATTCTCCATGTTTAATAATGCGGATATCAAGTTCCCGGAGATCAAGGATGAGAATGGGGAAACCGTACGTATTACACACGGCAGATATGCTCAGCTGCTAGAAAGCAAAGACCGCAGGGTAAGAAAGGACGCCTTCGAAGGTGTGTATGCTACCTATAAGAGCTTTCGCAATACGCTGGCCGCCGCTTTCAGCTCCAATAACAAGCAGGAGATCTTCTATGCAAAAGCGAGAAAATATAATTCAACCCTGGAGAAGACATTGAACGGAGCCAACATCCCGGTTGAGGTATATACCAATCTCATTGAAGCGGTGCATGAGAATATGCATCTGATGCACCGGTATGTAAGCCTCAGAAAGAAGCTGCTTGGGCTTGAGGAGCTTCATATATATGATTTATATGCGGATCTGGTGCCGGATGTGAAGATGGAGATGCCCTTTGAGGAGGCAAAGGATGTGGTGGCAAAAGGTCTGGAGCCCCTGGGTCCGGAATATCAGAAGATTCTCCAGGAAGGCTTTAACAGCCGCTGGATCGATATCTATGAGAATGAGAACAAAAGAAGCGGAGCCTATTCCTGGGGGGCTTACGGAACACATCCCTATGTCCTGTTAAATTATAACAATACCCTGGATAATGTATACACCTTAGCCCATGAGATGGGTCATGCGATCCACAGCTATTATTCGGATAGGACACAGCCCTTTGTCTATGCGGGCTACAAGATCTTCGTGGCTGAAGTGGCTTCCACCTGCAACGAAGCCCTGCTGATTGATTATATGCTGAAGCATACGGAGGACAAAAAGGAGAAGGCATACCTGATTAATCATTTTCTGGAGAAATTCAAGGGCACCTTATATCGCCAGACCATGTTTGCGGAGTTCGAGATGATTACCCACAGGATGCTGGAGAACGGGGACAGCCTGACTGCGGACTCCTTATCCAAGGTATATCACGATTTGAATGTAAAGTACTTTGGGGACGATATCGTGATTGATCCGGAGATTGATATGGAGTGGTCAAGAATTCCTCATTTCTACCGCTCCTTCTATGTATACCAGTATGCCACCGGCTATTCCGCCGCCATAGCATTATCAAGAAGGATACTGGAGGAGGGCGCTCCCGCAGTGGAGGATTATATCCGCTTCTTAAGCAGCGGCAGCTCCAACTATCCCATTGAACTTCTAAAGGGGGCAGGTGTCGACATGAGCACGAAGGAGCCCGTGAAGGAGGCTCTGGAATTATTCAAAGAGCTGCTGGACCAGATGGAAGAGCTGATGAAGGAATAGCTTGCGCATGTGTAAGGCTTATAACAACAGCCGCGTCTGCCGCAGCTGCATAGCCTGCCGGGAATAGCTTGCGCGGGTGATAAGGCTTATGACCGGGTCAGTTACTATAATATATGATAGTATTGTATTACAGTAACTGACTCGTTATTATGTGAAAATGGAACATGAAAGATTATAATTCATATACTGCGGTGCAGGTGATATGAAAATGAGGGGGCATCAGAGTGTTAGAAAAAATATCCGACAGAGTATATTATATGATGAATGCGGATGAGACAGACCGTCCGGTCCTGGGTGTGGTGATCGGGGATCATGGCAGCCTTATTATTGATGCCGGGAATTCTCCGGAGCATGCCAATGAATTTAAGAAAGAATTAGATGCTTTGAATTTACCGCCCGTAAAATATCTGGTAATAACGCATTATCATTGGGATCATACCTTTGGAATAAGAGAATGGGATGCGGTGTCTGTTGCGAATCAATTAACAATAGACCACATGGATAGATACCGCCGGTTTAAATTTGACGATAATTCATTGGAGCTTGCCAGGCAAGCGGGTGTATACAGCGAATATTCGGTTAAATGTATAAAAGCGGAATTTCAAGATCAAGACAGAGAGCATTTCAGTCTCGGTGATATTGATATTTGTTATTATGACCGTATGAAGATCGATCTGGGCGGTGTTACCTGTGAAGTGTGCAATATTATAAGCCCTCACACAGATGACTCGACCATTGTATATGTGCCGGAAGAAAAAGTCCTGTTCCTGGGGGACTGCATCTACGGGAATTCGAAAAATGGAAATAATTATTTTGATCCGG
>JAFADH010000104.1 GCA_023424995.1 Bacillota bacterium
GACCTCATATCCTGAAACACCAACATTATCACTGGAAGCATCCCAGCTTAATACGATTGCCGCACCGGATACTGCTGCCGTAAGATTTACCGGAACTGTGGGGGCTTCGGTATCTTCTGTCATCTCCGCTTCTTCTGCCGTATCGGAAGGCTCCGGTTCAGGCTGCTCTTGATCAGATGCTCCCTGTCCGGGCAGCTCCGGTTCCGGGGATTCTATCAGATCCGGTTCTTCTTCTGGTTCATCTCCTTCCTCATCCGTATCCTCGCCGTCTGCCGTGTCCTCTGTTTCCGGCACCTCATCCTCTTCCGCCCCGTCTATTTCTTCAGATATAATCTCTGAGGCCGGAGCTTCTTCCGTAACAATCTCTTCCATATCCACAGGCGGAACCGTATCCACAGGCTCAGGCATGATATGGCCCATTCCTTCTTCATCACCTATTCCCGGTTCTCCTGCTCCTTGCCCATACATGCCGATATCCAGGTCCGACATCTGTACATCCTGCATTTCCGGAGTTATCCCGGCAGCTCCCCCAATAGGACTTATTAGGTCGGAATCTATATCAGCTTTTGTTTCATCTTCCGGAATATCTGTTCCGGAAATAGTATCTGCATATGCCGCATGAAAGCCAAAGGCGGAAAATGACTGTACCAGGGGTTCTGTTACCAGTACAGTGGTGAGTATCAGTACAAGCAACGTTTTCATGTATTTTTTCACTCTTTTCTTATCATCAAATCTGTTATTATTATCATTTCCGTTCTTTTGCAGCATATTGTATCCCCCTTCTATTGATATAGGAATATTTTATTATTTTCCCCAAATATTGCATATCATACTTTTGCCTTATTAATATGTCCCAAAGCATCAGCAGCACTATAAAAAGCAGCTAATTCCCTGCAGTGATACGCTCCATTGTCGCAGGCAGTTTATATAATAAAACTGCTTGCTGCAAGGAGGAGCATATCACTGTAAACCAGGAAAACTTAGCTGCTTCTTCTAATAAATATTTAGTTGTATAAAACTTTAATAAACCCTGATATTATGCATTCTTCTCCGTATTCGGCTTTTCAAGCTCCGTAATAGCGCTCTTCTTCATAGGGATACGGCAGTTCTTGTTGTTGCCGAACTCCACGATTACGATATCCTCCATAACATCGATAACTACGCCGTACATTCCGCTTGAAGTCAATACACTGTCCCCTGTAGCCAGGGTGGAAAGGAGTGCCTGCAGCTGCTTCTGCTGCTTTTTCTGGGGACGGATCAGCATGAAGTAGAGCAAAAGACCAAGCACCGCAATCTGGCCTACCAATAACAGCCAGGATCCTGTACCGCCTCCTGCAGCATCGCCTGTAGTTCCTAATAATATTGAATAATTCATTAATTCTTACCTCCTGAATATTATAATTTATAATTCAATGTTATTCGCATGTTTTATTCATCGCTCCTAACAAATCCTTCCAGTCTCTGTCTCTTATATTCCTGGTAACGCTCCTCTCTGATAGCGGTTCTGATTTCCTCCATCATATGATTGTAGAAATACAGATTATGCAATACCAGCAGCCGCATACCCAGCATCTCCTTTGCCTTTAAAAGATGTCTGATATAGGCACGGCTGTAATGCCTGCATGCCGGACAGCCGCAGCCTTCTTCTATCGGGCGGCCATCCAGTTCGTACCTGGCATTCATCAGGTTCATCTTACCGTTGTTCGTATAAGCATGTCCATGTCTTCCGTTGCGTGTGGGATATACGCAATCGAAGAAATCAACTCCCCGGTCCACTGCCTCAAGAATATTAGCCGGTGTTCCCACACCCATAAGATAAACCGGCTTATCCAAAGGCAGGTATGGTACCGTCTCATCAAGAATCCGGTACATCTCTTCGTGGCTTTCGCCTACTGCGAGGCCGCCCAGAGCATATCCGTCCAGCTCCATCTCCGATATCAGCCTGGCATGTTCGATTCTGATGTCCTCGAAGGTTCCGCCCTGGTTAATGCCAAACAGCATCTGATGCTTATTGATGGTATCATCCAGGCTGTTCAGCCGGTCCATCTCCTTCCTGCAGCGCTCCAGCCAGCGGGTCGTACGGTCCACGGAAGCCTGCATATATTCCCTGGTGGCGGGATGCGGCGGGCACTCATCAAAAGCCATGGCTATGGTGGAAGCAAGATTGGACTGGATCTGCATACTTTCCTCCGGACCCATGAATATCCTGCGCCCGTCGATATGGGAGTTGAAATATACTCCCTCCTCTTTTATTTTTCGCAATCCTGCCAGAGAAAATACCTGAAAACCGCCCGAGTCGGTCAAAATAGGTCCGTCCCATACCATAAACCGATGCAGTCCGCCCATTTGCTTAACAATCCTATCACCGGGCCTGACATGAAGATGGTAGGTATTGGACAACTCTACCTGCGTTCCTATCTCCTTAAGATCCATAGTGGAGACGGCACCCTTAATGGCTGCTGCCGTACCTACATTCATGAATACGGGAGTCTGTATCGTTCCATGGACGGTTGTGAATTCGCTGCTTTTTGCTCTGCCGTCCTGAGCTATTATTTTATACATTATAAAATGTTCCCACTTTCATAATTCAAGCTGTTCCTTGTCAATATAACGCATCTATTCATAGATTACCGTAAACTTGCTGCTTAATAACAGCTGTCCCGTCCGCTATAGCAAATAAAGTATACCTTGAAACCCTTATCTTTTCAATAACAATATCGCTTTTTTATAAATTCTTAATGGATAGCAAGCTATCTATTCTTCTATTCATTATGTACAATTTACCTTAAGGACTTTCAAGCTTATTTACAATTTTACTATTAGTGATTGCATAAAAATGTTAAAATTGGTAGAATACAAGTATATTTGGAATGAAAAGGGCGTAACTACTGACACGGAGGCTACACATATGTCGATTAAGAAATCTTTACGCATATTGCTTATCATAACATCCATGATTCCGGTAATTCTGGTCTCCATGCTTGCTCATGGTATGCTTACAAATAAGCTGATATCTGTAACAACTGAAAATCTTCAAAGATCTGCCGAAACCGGCATGAATGCCTTAAAATCAATGCTTGAGTCACAGCAGACGAATATATCCATATTGTCCGCCCAGAGCGATCTGGTACAAGCTGTTAATCAAAGTAATAATTCGGATTTCATAGATCCCGGGACGATCAATTCATTATTAAGTGACCGCTGCACCAGCTACGATCATATTGATAATATTACTCTTTATAATACCCATAAGACAATTATAGCCAGCTCTGATCCGGAGATGATCGGTACGAGTACTTCTTCCGATCCGACGCTGGATTATATGTCGGCAAACAGGAAGACTGCCGTCAGTGTGGATGGTTTAAAGCCGTTTGTTAAAGACGGCAGGATGCATTACACTTTAGAGGTGGGATCACCCATCCTGGCTGCAGGAACCGGGGAGGTTCTCGGTTATATTGTCTCTACCGTTGACACCGCATATTTTTATGAATTGCTTGAAGCCATTCGGTTTGGCAATACCGGATACGCAACCCTGCTTGATAATAACAGTAAGGTTATCTATCATATGGACAGAAGTCTGATCGGATCAAAGATCAATTCCGAGAAATTATCCCAGCTTATCCCGGAATATCAGAATGGCCGTTTACAGGAAGGCGGCACCTTTGAATATGCATACGGGAATGATGATCTAACCTACGCATACCGTATCATGCCCGAGCTTAACTGGGTTCTTCTTGTAAATCAGGAAACCTCTGAGATTAAATCCATTGCTTCCATTATGCTGTATCTGCTGTCTTTTGTCTGTGTCGCACTTTTGATTACCATAACCTTAATAGCCAATGCGTTTGCCAAGAGCTTCTCAACCCCGATCATTGCCTTGAGAGATGCCATGAGGACTGCCTCGGACGGTAACCTCACCGTTCAGTCGAATATCAAAGCAGGTAACGAGCTTGGAGAATTATCCAAGAATTTTAATAAGATGCTGCATATCATTAAGACAAATTATGAAGACCTGGAATCCATGCATGAGGAGCTTTTGCTGAATGAAGAACAGCTCCGTTCCAATTATGATCACATCGAGTTTCTGGCATATCACGATACCCTGACCAATCTGCCGAATAAGCTGGCCTTCCTGGATTATGTGAATGCGGTCCTTGCTTCCTCTCCTGAAGGCCACCGGATTCATGCGGTATATTTTGTTGATCTGGATAATTTCAAGACGGTTAATGATACACTGGGCCATGAATACGGCGATGCCCTTTTGGTAAAGACCTCCCAGATGCTAACTTCCATCATGGGAACGGACGGAATGCTGGCCAGGGCAGGAGGAGATGAATTCCTGATCTTTCGCGAGAATATCCCTTCCCAGAGAAGTGCTGTTGAGTTCGCTTCCCAGATCATCCAGATTTTCAGGAATCCCCTGGATCTGAACGGAGAGACTATCTATGTATCCATGAGCATCGGAATCTCCATCTACCCCGAGAACGGTCTCACTCCCAATGCCCTGATTAAGAACGCCGACATCGCCATGTACAAATCCAAGGACACGGGCAAAAACAAATTCACCTTATTTGATACAAAGATGGAGGAGGAGCTGAACCGAAACACGTTAATTATTGAAGTATTGAGAAATGCCATCGATAATAACGAGATCTATATCCAATACCAGCCTCTCATGGAAATCGACACGAATAATATCATCGGCTTTGAAGCCCTGATGCGGATACATAATGAAAGGCTTGGCAACATCACACCCAGTGAATTCATCCCCATTGCCGAAGAAAGCGGCCTGATCGTTGAATTAAGCTCCTGGCTGATCCGCGAAGCCTGCACCTTTACCAAGAATCTGATTGACCTGGGAGCAACTCCCCGGGCTGTATCCGTGAATATCTCCTCGGTGCAGATTAACCGTCCCGGCTTCCTTTCGACCTTATCGGATATCCTGGAGCAGACCAAGCTTCCTCCCAAGTATCTGGAATTAGAGATTACGGAAAGCACGCTGGTATGCTCCATCATGGATGCGACGAAGCTTCTGAACAGCCTGCAGGAGCTGGGCGTCAAGGTATCCCTGGATGACTTCGGCACCGGATATTCCTCTTTGAATTATCTGACGAAGATGCCCATCGACACCTTAAAAATCGACAAGTCCTTTATTGATAATATCTGTACCAATCCCAAGGATGCCTGCATCGCAGAGTCCATCATCCAACTGGCGCACAGTCTAGGTATTAAGGTGGTCGCCGAGGGTGTGGAGCAGGAGGATCAGCTTTGCATGTTAAAGGGACAGCACTGCGATATTGTACAGGGTTATGTGTACAGTGCGCCTTTGCATCCTGCGGAGTTGCTGGAGATTATTCGTGAGGACGATTTGATATCACAGTGTTCGTTATTTTAAGATGATAATTAGATTACAACAAAGGGACGGTTCCGGGGGAGGGGTAGGGAAGTGCCCGGGGGAAACGTTGTCTGCGAGCTATTGAACTAAGCATGGAAGAGGGCAGGAATAAAAATGGATTGGAAGTTATCATAACCGTCCGGGTCATTGCATATGTGCGTCCGTG
>JAFADH010000117.1 GCA_023424995.1 Bacillota bacterium
GCCGTTGTTTTATGATTTTGGGACATAAAAATACACCTCACTTGATTTAATCGCATCGCATCAAAAAAGGCGCAACAAACAAACCGCTATACGCAGTTACATCTGTTGTGCCTTATTAACGAATACGTCCAAAAATCAACATGACGTGTATGTCCTCCGGAAATATATATTATAAATAATCAGAGAAGAATTTATATTCTGATTTTATAATGTTATTATATCTATCTCCGCGAATATGTCAACCGGAAAATATATTCAATTATAATATAACAATAATCACAAACATGGCTTTGCCCGGTTTCTATTTGATATCCAATATATTTATTCCAGTACCAGCCTTTTATAGATATCCCCGCGCTCTTCAAAGTTCTTGAAGAATCCGTAGCTTGCGGCTGCCGGCGAGAAAAGACAGGTCCTGCCGGAGTGTGTCATCTGCTTTGCTATCTTTACGGCTTCCCCAATATCGGCAGCCATGAAGATACTCTTGTCTTTATGATACTTACTGCTGTCTTCAATCAGCTTTCTGATCCGGAAGCCGGTATCCGGCATCAGAATCAGATTCTCGATTCCGGTATCCAGAAGGAAATCCACAAGTGGCTTATAATCAATCCCACGGTCCATGCCCCCCAGAATAAGCGTACCGATATTCTTAATGCACTTCACAGCCTGCACCGTCGTCTCACAGATGGTGGAGATGGAGTCATTGTAATACTTCACTCCCTTTACCTCACCCACATATTCCAGACGATGGGGCAGCGGTTTGAAGGTCTTTACCGCTTCGCAGAACTCTTTGCTGCTGATTCCAAGATATCCTGTGACTGCATATACCGCTGCCATATTATAGATGTTATGCTGTCCCTTCAGAAGGGTCTCATCTTCATTTATCTTAATATAAGCTATGCTGTCCTTCACAGCTTTATCGCTTTGACGGCCGGACATATGAATCAGGCTGTCCTTAACATAGATGTCAGCATCCTGCCGGGTTCCCGATATGGTAAGGGTATCCGCGGCGAACTGCGTCCCCGGACGGATAAATTCCTTATTATATACGAACAGATCGCCCTTTTGCTGGAATTTAAAGATGTTCTCTTTGGCCAGGGCATATTTCTCAAAGGACCCGTAATGGTCCAGATGCTCCTGATATATGTTCAGATGCACCGCAATATGAGGGGAACAGCCGGCATACTGCAGCTGATGGGAGGACAACTCATAGACAATCCAGGTATCCTGCCCTATCTTATCCAGCACATCAAATACCGGTACTCCGATATTGCCCGCCAGCAGAGCATCTCTTCCCGTGCTGCGCAGTACATGGTGCATCAGGGAGGCAGTTGTGCTCTTCCCCTTGGTTCCTGTGATGCCGATGGTTTGTTCCCGGCAGAACTCCAGAAAAAGCTGGGTCTGTGAGGTAAGCTTCCCGTAATCCCCCGGGTCGTCACTGCGGAATATGACACCCGGACTTTTCATAATCACATCATAGCCTGACAAAAGCTCCTGATAGGAGCTTCCGCCATAAAGGGTTACATATTCCAGGGTATCCTTGATCTCATTTTTATCATAAATACCTATAGGTAACTTCGGATAATGCTTCCGGATAAACCGGTAGGTTGATTTTCCCTCCCTGCCGTATCCAAGCAGCAATATTTTTTTATCCTCAAATTTTGCACAGATTCTGTTAATCATATTATGCCTCGTTAATTACAACATTAAGGTCTTAATCCGGCCGATGAAAGGCTCCGGCACCGAATTCTCCTCATTATAATATCTCAGATAAGGATTCTCCGCTTCACTGTACAGAGTGTACAGCAGCAGGGTCTTATAATACTGATAAAGTATCGGAAGCTTCTTGTTCTCTGCTTCCAGCTGGCGGATCACCATGCAGATCGCCGTATTGACCTCATCACAGGTGCCCACACATTCAAAGGGCTTCTCCGGTTCAACGCCGATGAGCTTATCAAAGATCGGTATCAGACTCTCATTATTCAGCATATTATCGCCGAAGATCTCCACCATCCGCTCAACCTCCAGGAAGGGCGCCAGAATCATATATACGAACAGGCACTTGGGACAGTGACCGCACCAGCGGTCCGTCTTACTGCCTACATTGCAGCTGCGGAATACCTTATGGTATTTCTCATTCCCTGCAAAGAACCTCGCGATCTGGAATTCGCTGAAAGGCCTTAACAGGCTGAAGTAATTCACACCGCTTCCTATATATTGCTTCTCATAATTGATAAAGTCAAGCTCAAATTTATAGCTCTTGGAATATTGATGGTTTACCTCCGTGCCTTCCACGGTGCTTTCATTGGCACTGGCTTCATTGGAAAGCGTCACATATTCCTTATCCGTAAGATATGCCGTGAGTACGGAGGAAAAGGCTATAATTGCCGAGAACGGCGTATGTCCGTTCAGGTAGCCCTCTTTATTCAGCTCCAGCAGCCTTGCATCCAGACTTCGGTCTGCTATTATGACCTCTTCTTCTGAATAGCCTGCCAGACGGGCACATTCTATGGATTTTTCCCGCCTGTTGATCATAAAGCACAGATTATCCTGTCTTCGGTCATTTAACAGCTCCAGGGTGACTACGGAATCCTTGCCGCCCCCCACGGGAACCAGACATCCCTGCTTAGGATAACCGGTCTTAAAGCCGGTATCCGGAGAAGCTTCCGCAAGTACCTCCACCTTCATAAAGTCTTCCAGGCTGGTATCGATCTGATTCGTATAAAAGAACTCTCCCAATCCAAGATAATACTGCTTTTTCCACCAGCGGATCTGTTCCTCGTCAATAAAGCCTGCCTTGATCCGAAGCGTGGGCGAGCAGGCGCATTTCCAATAACTGATCAGCTCCACCATCCCCAGATTAAAAACAAGCTTATTCACGATCTCTTCCTGCTCATAATTAACCTCCGTATGCTTCTTTACGAATTCCCACCTGGGAGTAAAGGTTACAGAATCACCCAGGCTAAAGTAGAAGGTTACGAGTAATCTCTCCGTCTGGTTTACAATCTCATACTTATCATATGTAAAAACAGGATGCGTATTTCGTAATTCAATAAATTTATCCTGCATGGAAACCTCCTATACCTGCTATGTAATGTATATTTCCTGACACGAAGCGCCATATGGTACCCTTGCTGCCAAAGATACCATATGGCCACTGTTTGATTATATGCCTGATTCTCGCGGATTTCAATGTTTAGTTATTTCATTTATAATATGAAAATAAGAGATTCCCGTCAATCATTAATAACATGAACGGCAAATTTTTCTGCTTCAACGTCGAATTGGAAATATTAGTTATCTTCATTATTTTTATTCCTGCGCAGAACCGAAACGATTAACCGATAGCCTGCCCAGATAGAAAGAAGATATCCGATGCCTAAATCCCTAAGGAAACTGCCTTTTATATCATCTAATTGAAGAAACTCCGGTACCTCCTTAATGGATGCGACAATATTACTGTAAGAATAGGTCGAGTCATAGAAATAGTCCAGATAACTCAGCGCGTAGGACATATAGTTTGCAACAAATATCATTACAAAGGCAATAATCAGAGATATGATCTGCCCCTTCTTATCCAGAAAACCTGACAATATCTGATACCCCTTGATGGAGAACAGCATCATCAGATAACCGGCCAAGCCTGCGATGAACCCAAACTCTCCGATGGCGATCCATATGATACCGCCGAGTGCAGCTCCGATAATTGCACCGATAATACCAAGCAATATATTGCTTTTGCCGCCCTGTCCTTCCGTCGCCGTATCCAGGTCAAATTGGTTCTCTGGTGCGGTAATATAGAATTCATCCTCATCAACACCGTACATAGCCTCCGGTGCCGACTGCTTAATCCGCTCCACAATCTGTCCGGTCACTGCATCCGGATCATCAAACTCCTTCATAATCGCAAGCTGATGATGTACGTCATCCCTGGTGACTGCTACTAACGCACTTTTAGCTTTTCCCAATACCGCACCATATACCTGCTTAATTTCATCATAACGGATAATGTCCAAACCAATAGCGCCGCTTACGATATAATTATCCGTAAAATGAACCTTGTATGTTTTCAGATGAAGCGCGCCGGGCGTATTTAATTCCCTGTCCACCTCGGCCAATCTCCCGCCGTCAAATCGATTAAGGGTAGCTTTGCGAAGCTTATTCGGCTTCTCCGCCTTAACCATCATCCTTGCATAAAGAAGCACCAGAATGGCCGCAATGACCACAAATATCAGAAAGCTTCCGGAATTTGAAGCAGGCTCCGCCGTAGTATCAAGATAATAACTGCCTACGATAGTTTTATAATTCGCGGAATTCATATCACTGTCTCCCAGGAAGTAATGATAGGCTTCAATGATAAATTCAGCCAGATCCTCCTCGATTTCTCTCGGTACTCCCTCCAGCGTGACCTGGGCAGGCTGGGTCAGGATACTGTCGTCATACGTATAATCGATCAGCTCCCGATACTGCTCCAGTTCATCCGCCTTGATCGCTACCACATAGGTACCGAACTCCTTGTCTACCGCCAGGCAATAATAGATCTTATCATTATAATTGGATGCAAAGGCTTCCGACAAAAGCATCGGGGTCAGCTGGCTGTAGGCCTTCTCCGTACTGCTGGAATCAAAAGCCTTGATATCGGCCTTTTGATCCTCGATGGATTTCTTATCCGATATAACAAAATAAATGCTCACTAGTACCGTAATTACTGTCAGAGCAATCACGGCAATTCTGCTGATCATGTCCGGCTTTGCCTTCATGTAGGTTTTCAGCGTCTTTGAATATTCATAATTCATGGTTTTCTCCCACCTTTATACTTATTTTTACACAGATAGTATAACCAACTTGTTAGATTGTGTAAACATTTGGTCAATAATCAATAGGTCCTATCCATCAGGCATCAGCAGTAAATTAGTATACAATTGTAACGAATTATGATTTAATTTTATATTCATGAAATTATATTGACATATCTTATTTTTATATATATAATTTCAGTATAAGTCCATTCCGAAATAAAAAATACAATAAGCCAATGAAAGGAGATTTTATGAGACAATATATCATTGATTATTTAAACTACATCCACAGCCTGACAGCCGAATATAACAGCCATATACAAGCATTAATTATTGACGACCGAAAGGATGAAGCAGACATATATAAAATACGAATCAACATCTGTGACATATTCATCAGGATGCTGGATGCTACGGAGAAAAAGGTCGGCCCAGTTAAAAGTGCGGACGAAGCAGAACAAGCCGGAGTATACAACCAGGAATACCTGGACTGGTTCGAGAAGATACCTGTAAACTGGAGAACCAATCTTGAGACAGCCAGAAAATATGAGGATGCCATCAATATAAAAACTGAGGAAGTCAAGCTGGAGACTGCGGAGCTTCTTCGCAGCAAGTTTCTCGAGCTTGCCGGAGGCAGCGTCCCCGGGACGAGATAGGAGGCAGACTACATGACAGAGAACCAGGCCATTGAATTATTTAAATGTCTCTCCGACCGGTCCCGCCTCCAGATTCTAAAGTCCCTCAGCCTTGAACCCATGTATGTGGAACGGTTATCCGAACGCTTAAGCTTAAGCCCGTCTACCATATCCTTTCACTTAAAAAAGCTGGAGAACGCGGGAATTGTATATTCACAGAAGGATCAGTACTATCAGATATATCACCTGGTGGAGTCCGTCCTGAAGGAAAACATTCTGGACCTGATCAAGGATGAATCCTCGGAGCTCGACAAGCAAAAGGAACGGGAAGATAAATATGCGAAGAAGGTAATCGATAATTTCTTTGAATATGGCAAATTAAAGAATATCCCTGCCCAGAGGAAGAAACGGGTGATCGTGCTTAAGGAAATGCTTAAGGCCTTTGAGGTCGGAAAAAGGTATACCGAGAAGGAGGTCAACCTGATTATCGCTAATTACCATGATGATTTCTGCACCTTAAGACGGGAAATGATCATAGAGGGGCTTATGGACCGGGAAGGGGCGGAGTACTGGCGGGAGTCCTGACGGAATCCCAACAAAAGGGAGTGTCTTGCGACACTCCCTTCCTAGGGTATTAAAAATCAAACACCTCTACGTTTTGAATCAAAATAACCAACCCCTTTCCTACTGGATTGACCGGTCAATAGTAGTATCTCATAAATCCGGCCAGTTTCCTAGGAACAGAATAATTATATCTGTTTTTTCCCATACACGATCTTTCTTATGGTGTCTTCACTGAGGTGAAACTGCTCCGATAAGCCTGCTATGGTCTCACCCTGACCATACAGTGCAATAATCCTTTGATTCCTCTGGTCGATGGACCTGCGGGCACCGCTGTTACTGCCCCAGCCTGCTTTACTTCCCTTCTTGGGAATGTAAATCAGACTGCCCTCCGCATACTCCTGTATCTCTTCCAACAGGCGGGCCGGCAATACCTCTGCACCTTTTTTGTAATTCAATAGGCATTCCCTCCATTGATAATGATACCGCGTGTTTCCTGCAAACATAGCTTTTCATATGTAAGCCCACCTCCTTGATTTTATTTATGGAATCAGTATACCACAATTCACTTGCGTAGAACAGAACAAAATCCATGTTTTATAGGTGATATTCCTATTTCTGACCGTTCGAATAATATTGAATATCTTACAAATAGATTAAAATCTATTAAAAAAGCTTTTCCGTACAAAAATATCATGATATAATCGAGCTATTCATGGCAATTTGTTCCATATTACATCCAGTATTTCTTAAATACAAATAATTTTATGTCCTTATCATAGTCGATGCGGGATAGGAAAGAGGGATATCATGTCTTTAAGTGTTAAGAATTTATCGAAGAGCTACGGAGATAAACTCGTAGTAGATAACTTGAATTTTGAGATCGACCGGCCCGGAGTGTATGCACTATTAGGTACCAACGGTGCCGGTAAGACCACTTCGCTGCGAATTATTCTTGGTATGCTGGCGAAGAACGCAGGTGAAATTCTCTGGAAAGGGAAGCCGCTGGATGCAGTGCATACGAACATCGGCTATCTCGCCGAGGAACGCGGGTTATATCCGAAGTATTCGTTATTGGACCAATTACTGTACTTTGCCAAGCTTCGCAATGTTTCAAAGCATACTGCCATGGAGCGTATCAAGTATTGGTCCGGCCGTCTTGCAACAGATGAATATATCTTCCCTCCCAAGGTAAAAGGAAGAACACCCTCCAAGGCAAACCGAGCCGATCAGCTGTCCAAGGGCAACCAGCAGAAGATACAGCTGATGGCGGCCCTGATCTCGGATCCCGAATTAATCATTCTGGATGAACCCCTAAGCGGTCTGGATCCGGTCAATACGGACCTTTTTAAGAACATCATCCGGGAAGAGATCGCCAAGAATAAATTCCTGATCATGTCCAGTCACCAGATGCCCACCATCGAAGAATTCTGTTCCGACATCACCATATTAAACCGCGGTAAAACCGTTCTCCAGGGCAATCTGAACGAGATAAAGAAAAGCTATGGCCGTGTAAACCTTTTTGTAAAAAGCGATACGGACATTGCATCTTATATAACCGAGTTAAGCCTGCCCATCGTCTCACGGACACCGGGTGAATATCACCTGAAGGTCCACGGCGAAGACCAGGCTATGAACTTCCTGTCAAAGATGATCTCCGATAAGGTTCCGATTATTAAATTTGAGCTTCGTGAGCCGTCACTCCATGAAATATTCGTCGAAAAGGTGGGAGATGTAAATGAAGATTAATGAAATTCACGGCTGGAAGGATGTCTTTGCATTTACACTGATACAGACAATTAAAAGTAAAGCATACATCATCTCCAACGTTATATTCCTGTTGATTGCTTTTGTATCCTTGCCGATCATAACCATGCTTACCTCGGCTGTCGAAGAGGATCCCAATGCGGCCAATCCCATCCAAAAGGTCTATGTGAATAATGAGACCTCCCTTCCCATGATGGACTTCTCAGCAGCAGATACTGCGGTACTCAGCCATATTACCTACGAGGTGATGACAGAGGATTATGATACGGTCGCCGAACGTATCGATACGGACGAAAATACCTCGGTAATATTTACATTATCGGAAGATCAGGGCATGTATTCCCTCTCCTTCGCCAAGGCAGGGAGCGGTCCGGTGAAGGACATCAGTCTGCAGCAGCTGGGCGAGGCAGTTGCGGAGCAGTTTAATAATTTTAAGTTCACGACACTTGGCCTGTCGGAAGAGCAGGTTGCCATTCTCCAGGCAGCAGTGTACACCTCAGCTTCCAAGACAGATGCCAATGGAGATGTCATAATGAAGGAGGATACCACCATCTCCTCCAGCGAGTATTGGTTCATCTACGGAATTTTGTTCATCATACTGATGGTGAATTCCATCGCCAGCTCCCAGATTGCCACCTCCATCGTTACAGAGAAATCAACCCGTGTTATTGAATACCTGCTTACCTCAGTCAAGCCCCTTGCCCTCATGCTGGGCAAGGTTCTGGCAATGCTTATCGCGGTCATGATACAGATGGTTGGCATGATGATTGTAGTATTCATATCAAATTCCATAACCGTGCTCTTATCCGTTGGAAATGGTGACAGCCTTATGTTAAAATATCTGCCGACGGATATATTCCAAAACCTCAATATCGTGAATTTCTTCTTCTGTATCGTCCTTGCCCTGCTGGGCTTAATATTCTATGCGACTCTGGCAAGCCTGGCCGGAGCTACCGTTAGTAAACTGGAAGAAATCAATGAGGGATTGACCCTATTCACTCTGACGAATATCGTGGGAGCGTATATCGGCATCGGCGCAGCTGCCGCACTGATGGGAGCCGGTGAAAGCGCATATGTTACTTTCGCCTTCCTGTTCCCGCTCTCATCGCCTTTCATACTTCCTGGAGCAATTCTGATCGGAAAGGCAGACCTTTTGATTATTTTGGCTGCAATTGTCCTTCAGCTGGTATTTATCGCTTTATTGTTTAAATTTGTGGCAAAAGTATTTGAAACCTTGATCCTTCACACAGGCAATACCATTAAAGTGAAGTCATTAATCAAGCTTTTTAAAACTGTGTAATGGGAGGGAAAGAATATGAAGAATAATTTCAGAGGCTGGAAAACCGTATTTGACTTTACCTTCCAACAGGCAAGCAAGGGCACTGCCTTCCGGATCGTCACCACACTGGTTGCACTTGTGATCATAGGATGTTTTATCGTAATTAATGTGATTGTAGCAAAACCGGAGGATAATGAACCGGAAGCATCACCCATTCAGACCGTGTATGTATTGGATGAAAGCGGCCTGCAGCCCACCGATTATAAAGTCGTGAATCCCGAATTATCCACGGAGTCGTATGGTCACGTAGTCATTGAGAATGTCTCCGGTATGACAAGAAAAGAAGTAATTGAATTGGCTGCGGCAAACAGTCCGCAATCCATAGCCGTAATCATATCCAAATTGGAAAACAGCTATGAGCTGGAGGCTGCTATACCGGAAGGCTCCCTTATTACCCAGAATCAGGCGCAGGCAATTCTAATTCCCATCCAGTCAGCCTTCGCAGCAAATAAACTGATGCAGGCGGGACTGACACCGGATCAGCTGACGGTTGTCATGAGACCTGTGATCAATTATTATAACACCATCGGTGAAGAGACCAGCGGTTTGGCAATGTTAATAAAATATATGGCCCCCATGCTCTTCGGTTTAGTCCTGTATTTCATGCTCTTCCTATACGGGCAGACCATCAGCAAGTCAGTCTCCGCCGAGAAGACCTCCAAACTGATGGAGACTATCTTAACCTCCATTCATCCTTATGCGTTGATTACCGGCAAGGTATTGGCCACCACCTTCATGGCGGTACTGCAGTTTGTTATCTGGATTGGCGCAGGCATTGCAGGCTTATATGGCGGCAATATGGTTGCCCAGCATTTTTATCCCGAATATGAGAACTCGGTGGTTACCATTATCAATTTCTTAAAGGACAATCTCGGCGAAACAGCCATGACTGCTCCCGCCATAATCATGGCAATTCTGGTCTTTGCAGTCGGCTTCCTGTTCTATAGTTTGATTGCAGGTCTGGCAGGAAGTATGGTCGCAAAACCGGAGGATGTGGCAAATACACAAGCTATATTTATTTTCCCTGTTCTTATCAGCTTCCTGGTGAGTTATCTTGCCCCTGTCATGGGGAATGATTCCGTTATCCAGGCGGTGAGATTAATCCCATTCACCATACCGTTCTGTGTACCCGCCGAATTGATCTCAGGTACTATCGGCTTGGTGCAGGGCGGCATATCCCTGGCCATATTGGGAGTATTCTGTCTGCTGTTTGTAATGCTGTCGGGTAAGCTTTATAAGGGGCTTGTGCTGTATACAGGGCAGAAGATAAGTTTGCAGTTGATGGTTAATGTATTAAGGGCAAAGGAGTAGTGTTTTATGATTTAGATTATAACAAAGGGACGGTTCCGGGGTAGGGGTAGGGAAGTGCCCGGGGGAAACGTTGTCTGCGAGCTATTGAACTAAGCATGGAAGAGGGCAGGAATAAAAATGGATTGGAAGTTATCATAACCGTCCGGGTCATTGCATATGTGCGTCCGTG